>JBAHZW010000016.1:0-65517 GCA_037132835.1 Colwellia sp.
ATTCTACTCGGCATAAAGAAAGAGTGAAGGTGAAGGCAACGTCAGATAAAAAAAAGGCGCAATAAGCGCCTTTCATCAAACATAAACCTATTTGTTAAACGTTTGCTTTTGCATCAGCTTCTTGAATTTTAACTTTCCAAATTTCAGGGCCCGTTACATGAGCAGACTCACCGGTGCTATCTACCGCCACAGTCACGGGCATGTCCTCTACTTCAAATTCATAAATAGCTTCCATACCCATATCTTCAAAGGCAACCACTTTCGCTTTTTTGATTGCTTTAGATACAAGGTAAGCCGCGCCACCAACAGCCATCAAGTACACCGACTTATGGTCTTTAATGGTTTGACATGTTGCTGCACCACGTTCTGCTTTGCCAATAGTGCCTAACAGGCCAGTTTCGGCTAACATCATCTCAGTAAATTTATCCATCCTTGTTGCTGTTGTAGGGCCAGCGGGACCGACCGCTTCATCACCAATAGCATCCACTGGACCCACGTAATAAATAAACTTGTCGGTAAAATCTACGGGCAGTTTTTCGCCTTTTGCTAACATGTCTTGAATACGTTTATGTGCGGCATCTCGACCCGTTAAAATAGTACCGCTAAGTAATACGGTTTCACCTGTTTTCCATTCACTGACATCGGCTTTTTTTAACTCATCAACGTTAACGCGACGAACATTCTCACCCACTTCCCAAGTGATTTCAGGCCACTCTTCAAGTTTCGGTGGCACTAAATTAGCAGGACCAGAGCCATCAAGATGGAAATGCACATGGCGGGTAGCGGCGCAATTTGGGATCATCACTACTGGCTTGGATGCCGCATGGGTGGGTACTGAGTTAATTTTTACATCAACCACCGTTGTTAAACCACCAAGGCCTTGTGCGCCAATACCTAATTTATTAACACGTTCAAAAATCTCTAGGCGTAATTCTTCTTCCGCATTTTGAGGGCCACGCTCAATTAAGTCTTGAATGTTTACCGGTTCCATTAAGCTTTCTTTGGCAAGTACGCCCGCTTTTTCAGCCGTACCACCAATGCCTATACCTAACATACCCGGAGGACACCAACCCGCGCCCATTGTAGGCAATGTTTTAACCACCCAATCCGCAATGGAATCAGACGGATTTAACATCGCCATTTTAGTTTTGTTTTCACTACCGCCACCTTTGGCCGCAATCATAATTTCAAGGCCTGCCCCTGCAACCATTTCAATATGGACAACCGAAGGGGTATTATCTTTGGTGTTTTTACGGGCGCCAGCGGGGTCTGAAACAATAGAAGCACGTAAAGGGTTATCTGGATTTAAGTAGGCACGACGTGTACCTTCATCAATCATTTGTTGTACGGTCATATCCGTTTTATCCCACTGAACAGCCATACCTATTTTAACAAAACAGGTCACGATACCCGTATCTTGACAGATTGGACGTTTACCCTGTGCCGACATACGTGAGTTAATCAATATTTGTGCTATTGCATCTTTCGCGGCCGTTGATTCTTCTTTATTGTAGGCTTTTTCTAATGCTTGGATAAAATCAATGGGATGATAATAAGAAATATATTGCAGTGCATCTTCAATACTATCGATTAAGTCTTGTTGTTTAATAATGGCCATAGTGCTCTCTATTAGCTTGAATATTCTTTAATATTGCTTGGTGGAAGTTATACCATTCTGCCTAAATAAGTGGTCACTTAGAACATTTTTTTATGCGGATCGGTATTATACCAATTCCACGTCAAAATGCCCTTTTCTCAACTTGTTGATCTCTGTATATTGAAGTGGGATGGGTATATAATAAAACTACTGACTATAATAACTCGCTATTGAAAGTGCTGCCAGAGCAAATGGCTAATAATCACTATTTAACTAGCGAATAGATAGAGCACACATAACCTTGTTCACAAGAATTAGCAAAAAAATTATCGCCGCGCATCAATCTAAGGCTATTTCAGCAAAAGTACTTCCACTAAAACAAGGCATTACCCCAGCAGAAATTTTTGCCCCAATATCACACCAAGATTGGGCAATATGGCTAGACTCTAGCGATAGCGAACATGTAGATAGCCGTTTTGATATTTTAGTCTGGGCGCCTATTGCAACCCTGACTACGCACGGTAATACCACAGAGATATGCTTCCCTAAAACTGAACAGAATAACGATAAAAAGCACGGGAGTAAAAGTAACTCGCTAACAAGCACCAACGACCCACTTTTATTGATTAAAGAACTACAATGTCAACTATTTAAACAGCCCGACAAGCCACATGAGTTCCTGCCTTTTTTAGGAGGCGCACTGGGTTATTTCGCCTATGATTTAGCCCGTCAATTTGAACAAGTACCTACTATTGCTAAAGAAGATATTCATTTACCCGATATGGCAGTAGGTCTCTACGACCACGCCATTATTTTTGATAAAACCTCAGCACTTTTTTACTTGGTTTGCCCCGAGGAACAACGTAGCAAAATTGAAGCATCACTTATTAACGCAACGGCTCATGCAAAAAATTTGAAAAAATCATCAACCAAAATGACTACTGAGCCCTTTCAGTTAACCAGTACTTGGCAAGCCAATATGGATAAAGCCAGTTACATTGAAAAATTTAATACCGTACAGAATTACTTAATAAGCGGTGATTGTTATCAAATTAATTTAGCACAACGTTTTAGCGCACACTACCACGGCGATGAGTTTGAGGCTTATTTAGCGCTTAGAGAAACCAATAAAGCCCCTTTTTCAGCATTTATTCGTTTAGGAAGTACGGCAATATTAAGTATTTCTCCTGAGCGGTTTTTAAAACTATCACAGGGAAAAGTACAGAGTAAGCCCATCAAAGGCACAATAGCGCGTAGTCATGATAAAATTCAAGATGCTAAAAATGCCGAAATACTCAAGCACTCAAGTAAAGATAAGGCCGAAAATTTAATGATTGTCGATTTGCTGCGAAATGACATCAGTAGAAGTTGCCAAGCAGGTACGGTGAAAGTACCGTCTTTATTTGAAATAGAGAGTTTTCCAGCCGTGCATCATTTAGTCAGTACGGTAGAGGGTACCTTGTCTCATGATAAACATGCCACTGACTTGCTCAGAGGGGCCTTTCCTGGTGGTTCAATCACTGGCGCACCTAAAATACGGGCAATGGAAATTATCGAAGAATTAGAGCCTCATCGTCGTAATGTTTATTGTGGCTCCATTGGTTATTTATCTAATTGCGGTACTATGGATACTAGCATCACCATTCGCACACTCCTTTGTCAGAAAAATGAAGTAACGAGCAACAGTACCAATAACAGTAAGAAAAATACCATTCATTGTTGGGCTGGAGGCGGACTCGTTGCCGATTCAACAGCGCAAAGTGAATACCAAGAAACCTTTGACAAAGTTAATTGTATTTTACCCGTATTATCAAAAATTAATCAACAGTAAGGTTTAGCTACCCCAAACTCGTGTTAGTTAAAAATTAACGTCTATAGAGTAACGCCAATGACCAAAGATGAATTTTTATTACGCTTTACTTTATTTCCATTGGTCGAGTCTGATCATAATTATCAACATGCGACTACGCTTAGCCCCGCAGCCGTACTGATTGCCTTAATTGAGCCAGAAAAAGGAGCTGAATTGCAGGTACTCTTTACTAAACGAGCAAGTCATTTAAAACATCACCCATCACAAATAAGCTTTCCTGGTGGTAAAATAGAGCCCCAAGATAAGTCTCTTATAGACACTGCGTTTAGAGAAGCGTTTGAGGAAATAGGCCTCTCACGTGAAAGGATCTCTGTAGTAGGACAACTGCCGCCATATCAAACCATTAGTGGTTTTAACGTGACCCCAATTATTGCTATTGTCTCTAAGTCACCAAGCTATCAAATGGATAAAAGTGAAGTCACGGAAATATTTCACGTACCTCTTCAATATTTTTTAACCACTCACGGCCACCATATTTCTGTTACACGTAAAAATGGCAAGCAATACAAGGTGCATTTTTTACCTTATAAACACTATAATATCTGGGGTACTACCGCAGTCATGCTCAAAGACTTAATTGCCCACATAACCTAATTAACCTCTTGCTGCATTATGTTCAATGCCACTCATAACAATAATGAAAAAATGAAACGAGTAATAGAGCAGCGTTAATCCTTTAATGAATTACCCCGTGCCAAGGCTTTTAGCTTAGGCTCAGATTAAAAATATACAGTGGCAATACCAATACCACTAAGTTTCTTCCCACTCAGCGAGATTTAAAAGGCTTAGAGGCATTGATTGAAGAGAATGGTTATTCAGGAGAATATGCTCCTGCATTCTCTAAGAAGCTACATCCTTGTAGCGTCCTTGTCGAAATCAATAACGTAGCATGTAAGCCTTTTAAACTCGTCCTTTGGGCGTTTGTCAGTACGTCGATAATCGCACAAAACCCCTTTAATATAGAGTGACTATAGACAAAAAAATGCTATTTATTCTCAAAGCACTGACAAGCTCTGAGTGGGAACTAATTTAATGGAACTGGTATAAAATTAATTTTTCATATCCCATGTCATATAAATTTAATCTTTTTGATATTACAATATAATTCTTAAATAAATCATCACTATCTAAAGTCGTTATGAACCAAAAGATCTCTGAAAATCAGGTTAATACTGTTAACACTATTAGCCATGAAGAACAACTTGTCATTACGCGTGTGGTTGCACGCGCAGGACAATTATTACAAGCCTATAGTGCCGAAAGCCGGATGATAGAACAAACTACTGAACGCCTTGGTCTTGCCTTTGGTTTAGACAGTGTTGAAATTGCCTTAACCTCTAAAGCCATCATTCTTACGTCTCGCTTTGGTGACAACTGTATTACCACAACACGCGCAATGAAAGCCCATGGTATTGATATGGGCATTGTCTGTGAAGTGCAGCGCATCTGTATTCATACTGAAAAAAATATTTATGATCTTGAAGAGGTCAAACAGCGCTTATTTAATATCCATGTCCCCAAATACAATGCCCTGCTCGTGGCCTGTTTTGTCGCCTTAGCATGTGCTTGCTTTAGCCATTTATTTGGTGGTGATAGCATGATATTTATGGCGACTTGGGTTACCAGCTTTATTGCCATGCGCATTCGCCAATGGCTAACCCTGCTACATCATAATTTACTGACGGTATTTTTTATAACGGCCTTTACGGCAACCTTTTTAGGCAGTTTGGGCAGTGCTTTTGACTGGGGTAATGAACCTGAGTTGATTATGATCACCAGTGTATTGCAACTTGTGCCCGGTTTCCCATTAATAAATGCCGTATCAGATATGACCAAAGGTCACGTAACCATTGGCATGGCACGGTGGATGACGGCAACCTTGTTAACATTAGCGACAACACTGGGCATTGTCCTTGCCGTACAACTAGGACAATATGGAGGTTGGTTATGAGTGACATAATATTAATGCTAGTAGATGATGCTTTTTTTGCCGGTTTTGCCGCACTAGGATTCGCATTATTATTCAATGTACCAAGGCAAGCACTGCTAGCCTGTGTATTATTCGGTGCTAGTGCTCATGCTATTCGAGCACTATTATTACATGTAAACGTACCTATTGAGTGGGCATCATTCATTGCCGCAACATTACTGGGTCTCGCAACGGTACCTTGGTCTCGCAAAGTGGTTATCCCCCGAATAGTGGTAACGGTTGCAGCCGTTATTCCAATGATCCCAGGGGTGCACGCATACAAAACCATGACCAGTTTAATGGAGTTACATCACAAAGGTTACACCTTAGCATTACAGCAGACTATAGTTGAAAATGGTTTACTGACTATTTTTATTTTAATTGGTTTAAGCTTTGGTTTAGCGATTGCTCCCGTGCTTATCTACCGTACAAAACCAATTATATAATTGAGTTTCTTTGCTTGCTTAATAAGAGAGCGGAGGGGCTTGCGGTAAAACAACCGCTCTCAAAAGCGAAGACGGTTTGAGCAGTCGATGCCATAAGCTCGGCTACGTTGACTTCAGTTTTAGACAAAACGTAGCACAGGGAATCAGCACTGGAGTTTGGTATGTCTTAAAGCTTATTGCCGCGCCTTAGAAATTTACTTTATTGGGTAAACAACAAGTCGTCATGATAATCACTAGCATGCTGATTATAATGATTATTCTCTATGGTGATTATTTTCCTTTCTTTTAAGTTTGCGCGTTTAATATCCTCAGCATAGTGCTTATATAATATTTTTTTTAGTTCTCCGGTAACTAACAATTCACGTAAACCGTCACCTAGTCGGTTTGCTAACCGTGGATATTTAGGTGAAACATAGACATAAGTAAACATAGGAATATTTAAGGCAAGAGTAGGCTCTACCACAACATCATTCAACAGGTGCTGCCGAGCATCTAACTCAGCATAAATTTCATAAATCCCTCGCGGTAAATAATCAAAACGATGCCCATTTAACATGGAAAATATACCCTCAAAATACCCCGTCTCCACGAGTTTAATACCCTGTTTTTTAAATACTTTGGTCGTCTCCCAGCCACTCGCTACGCCCGCAGTAAGTTTTTTTAAGTCAGCTAAAGTCGTTATTTTTGCAAACTTAGCCATATCGGCTTTGTTCACCAGTAATAATCGATAACTCAACAATCCTAAGCGAACTGGAACCTTAATGACTAAATGACTTGTGTCCCATAATTCATTAGCGGGTAGAAATACCGTATTAATCAACTCTCCTTTTAATGACGATTTGCGCATCCTGCCGACACTCATGGTTAACCTGACCACTTCTATTTCAAAAGAGCCGTATTCCGCTTCTGTTATTTCAAGAGCACGCCGAACAACGTGTATCTGGTGTTCCGCTTTATGTTCAGATAATTGTTGAAGTTGTAATTTAACAATATCGATGGAATAAGCATTAGTAGAGAGAAAAGCAAGTGTAAGTAATATTATTATTCGATATGAAAATTGACTCTTTATTAATATTTTGATTTAAAAGCCTTTAGTGATCATTAATTAACATTTATTCTCTGCAGAAGCGAGTGCGTTCTCTGCTTTTTATAACAAGCTAAGCGATAGAGTAAACCCTCTTCATTGCCATTTTATGAAACGGATGATTACACTGAAAATGGATATTTAATGGCGTCATGGCACTCATAACCCTCGACGTTGAAATCATCCATGGTTACCCAAGTTTCAAGATCTTTTAACGATTTAATCTCAGGATTAATAATGAGCTTTGGCAAAGCAAGTGGCTCACGTTTAAGTTGTACCTCTTGCATCAAAGCTAATTGATCTTCGTAAATGTGTGCATTCACTATTTTGTGATAAGCAATACCCGCTTTTTTACCTGTAATTTGCGCCATTAAGGCTAAAAAAGTGAACACTTGTACTTGATTAAAGTTTAGACCAAGCGGCACGTCACACGAGCGCTGAAAGCTGGTTAGATACAAAGTATCACCCATTAATGAAAAATTATGGGTGTGCATGCAAGGTCTTAAGCAGCCCAGATGAAATTCACCGGGATTATAAAAGGTCATAATTTCAGCACGATCATCAATGCCGTTTTTAAGGTTATCAACAATTTTTTTCAATTGGTCAATGGTTCCACCATCGGGTTTAGCCCATGCACGCGCTTGCACGCCATAAACACGGCCCATATCATCTTCACCTTTACGGTGTGGGTTATTTAGCCAAACATCATTTAAATTGGCATTGGCATCCCAAGTTTTGGTTCCTAATTGACGAAAATCAGCGGCATTATCATACCCTCGTATATAGCCAATAAACTCAGCAATAGCCGACTTGAAAAAGCTTTTACGGGTGGTAATTAAGGGAAATTCATTGGCACCTACTTGGTATTCTAGGTCTGCATTGATCACGGTTAAGCAGCGCTTACCCGTACGTTCGTTTTCAATCCAAGTGCCTTCATCAATAATTCGTTGACATAAATCTAAATAAGCGCGCATTAGTTATTCCCTTTACTTATTTTCTTGTTTGCTTTTTTAGGGGCTTTTTTATCACCCTTTGGGTGAGCTTTGTGACCTTGAGTAATGGCTGACTTTTGTTGAGATAAATAACCTAAGTAAATAATAAGTATACCCGCTAAAATCATAGGGATACTCAAAATTTGTCCTTTAGAAATAAAGGAAAAATACAAGCCAAGGTGCGCGTCAGGCTCTCGGAAAAACTCTACAAAGCTCCTTAAAATACCATAGCCAATTAAAAAAGCGCCTGATGCTAACCCGAGTCCGCGTGTTTTACGGCTAATGATATAGACAATAGCGAAGAGTAGTACCCCTTCTAAGGCAAACTCATAGAGTTGTGATGGATGGCGAGGCACTTGCAATGCATCAGTTGGGAAAACCATTGCCCAAGGCACATCAGTTTGTCTTCCCCAGAGTTCTGCATTAATAAAGTTACCTAAACGCCCCATGCCTAAACCAATAGGTACTAGGGGTGCAACGAAGTCTCCCACCACTAAAATAGATTTCTTCGTTTTACGCGCGAAAATAAATACCGCTAGCACTACGCCCAATAAACCTCCGTGGAATGACATACCTCCCTGCCATATTTGTAATAAATAGAAGGGATCTGACAAGAAGTAATCAAACTGATAAAACAGCACATAACCAACACGGCCACCTAAAATTACCCCGAGGAAACTATAAAACAATAAGTCACTTACTTGTTCACGTGTCCACAAACCCTCACTTCTATCCGCGGCTTTGTTTGCCATCAACATAGCGGCAATAAACCCAATTAAGTACATGGTGCCATACCAACGCAGCGACACGGGGCCAATACTAAAAATAATGGGGTCTATCACTGGAAATTGTAAAAACTTATCTGTCATTGTTTGTCCATTTATCAAAAGTGAAAGTAATCGGTAGAACGTTAAAATTCACCGTTACTTTTTTAAAGGTTACTGCTTAAAAAGCATCCATACAGTGCCGCTAAACGTGCACCCGTTTATACCAATCCCATTCATCATGTGTTTATTTCTACTTGTTAACCCCCCCATAACTTCATTATTTATAACAGCTACCAGTCAAGATACATGTTTCAAAGTGCACTTTGATTGGTAACGGGTATATTTAATCCTTGGCACTCGCTTAACAACCTGCACGAATAAAGGCACCAAGTCCTAACGCTTCAAGTTGCTCATTTAAATAGCTATGAACCGCCTTAGTGGTGGTTAACGTCAATGTTTTATCTAAAATATTCTGTGCTTGTTCAAAAGTGATATGACGAATAACCCATTTTATCCGAGGTACATTATGACCATTCATACTCATTTTATTATAACCCATGGCTAATAATAAAATAGCACCTGCGGGCTCTGAAGCAAGTTCACCACATAAACTAATGGGCGTTTGGTATTGGTTAGCTTGTTGCGCAAGATTATTTAAAGCGCTTAACACCGCAGGGTGGAAGGCATCATACAAATTAGCCACTTGACTGTTATTTCGATCAACTGCTAATAAATATTGAGTGAGATCATTACTGCCTACAGAAAAGAAGTCGACCCGCTTAGATAAGGCTTCTAATTGGAAAATAACAGAAGGCACTTCTAACATAATACCTATTTTAGGGCGAATGATGGTAGCAGTGATTGCCTGTGCTTTTTGCTCTGCTTGCACAAACGTTAACTGTCCTTCTCCCTTACTTGCTATGAGCTCGGTGATGATATCCTGAGTTAATTCAGCATTAAGCTCAAAAAAAGCCTGATGAATTAATCGAACGGCTTCATCAACCTCTTCAACACTAGAGATCATCGGCAACATAATTTCTAAGTTGTTTAAACCTCGATTTGCCCGCAGCATCGCACGCACTTGTACTAAAAATATTTCAGGATGATCAAGGGTTATTCTAATACCGCGCCACCCAAGAAATGGGTTTTCTTCATTAATGGGAAAGTAAGGTAATGACTTATCACCACCAATGTCCAACGTACGCATGGTCACGCTATGTTTAGGGAAAATTTGCAAAACCTTACGATATATCTGTGTTTGCTCTTGCTCTGAAGGAAAGCAGTTACGATCCATAAAAGGTATTTCAGTACGATATAAGCCGATACCTAGTGCACCCAGTTTGGCAGAATTCTCAAAACCTGCCGATAATCCCGCATTAAGTAATACTTCAATAGCGCGGCCATCTTGAGTCATACATGGTAATAGTGCTACGGTCATAACTTTATTAGTGAGCGCTTCTTCTTGATTTAATAAATATTCATACTCTTGTTTTAACGCCTCATCAGGGTTAATAAATAGCTCACCGCTGTAACCATCAATAATTGCTTGTTGTTGATGTAATTGACTCAGCACAATGGCATTTACCCCCATAATCGCAGGTAATCCCAATGAGCGCGCTAAAATAGCGGCATGGGAGTTGTTTGAGCCTGACAGTGAAATAATGCCAAGCAAACCTTGATGCTGATATTGAGCCACCATTGAGGCATTCACATCTTGAGCAAGTAAGATAAATGCGCTTGGTAAGACAAGCTCTTCCTTAGCTTGTTGCTGAATATTGACTAATAAACGCGTGCCCAAATCTCGAATATCACTAGCGCGTTCACGAAAGTAGCTATCTTCAATCGCTTCAAATTGATGAATGTAGTGCTCTATCACTAATTTTAGCGCACTGTCTGCACGCCAGCCGTCAGCAATTTTAGCCGAGACTTCTTGACCTAAGCTCGCTTGCTCTAATAACTGTTTATAAACATCAAAAATAGCTAAGCTGTCATCATTAATGGTTTCACTGAGTTTACTACTTAACACATCAAACTCTACGCGCGTTTTCTCAACGGCTTGTTCAAAACGTAGTAATTGATTTTGGGTGTCAGTAGATTTTTTTAAGGGTATAGCCGCAAGATCAGCTTGTGGTTGATAGACAAATATTTCGCTTAACGCTATACCAGGAGAGCCAGCAATTCCGTGTAACTGCTTAACAAGCTGTTTTTTTTCTTCTTGTTGATTGAGTAAACTTTTAATTTCAGCATTGGCTAAAGCACTGGCTAATTGTGCCGTCAAGGTCACTAAAAAAGCTTCATCATTTTCGGTAAAGTGGCGATATGTTTTCTGCTGAATAGATAATATGCCTAAGACCTTACGTTGATGAATAATAGGCGTACCTAAAAAGGCGTTAAAATCTTCTTCTTCAACTTCTGGCGCATGCATAAACGCTTGATGCTGCTGAGCATCAGAAATATTTATGGGCTCTTCTCGTTGACCCACTAAGCCAACCAAACCCTCCGAAAAGCCTATTCGTGTTTGTCCCTGCGAATTTTTAGCTAAACCATCGGAGGCCATCAACAAAAAATGTTGTTGCTGATAATCAGCGAGATATATTGAACAACAATCGGTTGCCATCGCTTTTTTCACATTAGATACCATACGTTCAAGCGCAACTTGCAGTTCAGACTCTTGGCTGAACTCCAATACTATTCGACGTAAGGTAGTTAACATTTTCTCCTCCGTAATGATTATAGCGGCTGCAATAATTGGTATTAAAATGAAAAGGGATAAATAAATAACCCACAATAAAGTGGGTTATTAGGATTCTTAACGCGGATCTACAATCATAATAATAATTAATTTTTTTGTTAATACTAAGCGCGACGTTTTCGGCGTTCTGGACGCTTTTCATACGTTAACGGTAAAGTAAAACTAGCAAACTCTTTCATGACTTTACGATATACCTCACGCTTAAAAGACACTACCTGCCGAACTGGGTACCAATAACTTACCCATCGCCAATCATCAAACTCTGGATGCGAACTATTGAGTAAATCAACTGATGATTCAGCTGCGGTTAGCTTTAATAAAAACCACTTTTGTTTTTGACCAATACAAACGGGTTTAGAGTCATGCCTAATATAACGTTTTGGTAATCTATATTTTAACCAATGTTTAGTTGAAGCAACTATTTTCACGTGTTCAGGTTTTAAGCCAACTTCTTCATGTAACTCTCGATACATGGTTTCCTCGGCTGATTCTCCCTCATCAACCCCACCTTGTGGGTATTGCCATGAATGTTGTCCAAACCGTCTTGCCCAAAATACTTGTCCACTGTCATTAATTATTACTATGCCGACGTTGGCGCGATAGCCTTCAGCATCGATCACAGGAACTCCTGACAAAATATAAAATTCTTACCTAATTCAACCATATTAACGGCAGTGGGGCAAATGATTACTTTGATTTTTTTAGTGAATCACTGATAATGTGACTAACTTATAGCAACAGACTCTCTTTACTTCTACTGCATTTATGAACATACCCTCGTCTGAACAAGTATTACTAGAACGCGCGCATAATTTAGCAGGCTTAACCTTGGGCGAGATAGCAAAAAAAGCAGACATCGTTATTCCAAAAGATTTAAAACGTAATAAAGGTTGGATAGGTTTATTACTTGAGCATGTTTTAGGTGCCAGTGCGGGATCTAGACCTGAGCCTGACTTCCCTCATTTAGGGATTGAATTAAAATCGTTACCCATTAATGAGCAAGCAAAACCATTAGAAACTACCTTTGTCAGTGTTGCACCATTAACGGGGCTTGTCGGTGTTAATTGGCAAAATTGTTATGTACGCAAAAAACTAGCGCGTGTGCTTTGGGTACCCGTGATAACCCCTAAAGAAGCACCGTTAAGTGAGCGTTTGGTCGGAATGCCCTTCATATGGTCACCTAATAGCGAAGAAGAGGCGTTATTAGCACAAGACTGGCAAGAACTCACTGATATGATAGTGCTAGGGAATGTAGAGAATATTCATGGTAAGCATGGGCAAGTTATGCAACTTAGGCCAAAAGCCGCCAATAGCAAAGCCAAAACGCAGGCATTTGATCGTAACGGTAAACCCTTTATGACATTGCCCCGTGGTTTCTACCTCAAAATAAACTTCACTCAGGCATTGTTACACCGTTATTTACGGATTAATTAATTCCCTCTCCCGCATAAAATAGGAGGACGCGGTTAAAAATATCCTTAAAGATAGCAGACTAAAGATCGGTTACCGTGATTTCTTGAGAAATAACAACGCTTTTACTGGCAGGTAAATCTTGCCATGTAGTATTAGCAGCCTCTAAACATACATACTCATGTTCACCACCTTCATGTATGTCTGCCATGGTATTGGCTAATACTGAACCTGGATTCCATAAAACCCATTGCTGACAATTTTTGCTGACAATAGTAATTTTACGTTGCCATTCTTTATCAATAAACGTTATTTTATTGCCACTAGCACTAGGATATACACGGTCAATTTCACCAACACAATTTACCGATTGCCGTTGTTTAGCGGTTTGCTCAGTTAACTTATCGTAATAGCTGAGCCCCGTTAAAGCGTCGATACTGATATTGCTTGGGTTACTCACGTTAAAGTAGCTATGCAATGCAATAGAGTATTGTGCATCTTCAGTCGACAAGTTAGCCATGGCTAATGTTTGTGTGAATTTTTTGCCAAAAAAAAGTGTTTGCGTCAATTTATAAGCATTCGGCCATAAGCAATGTTGGTTTTCACCCGTTAAAGTTAAAATAATGACAACACCACTTTCATCGGCATTAATACGCTCTACTTGCCAATGATGTAGACGAGCAAAACCATGGTTAACAACCTTTTGTTCAATCGCTTGTTTATCATTGCGCCCAAACCAAGGCCAACATAATGGTATGCCGCCACGAATAGCCTTACCTGCCTCATATGAAGACGTGCGACTTAACCAAAAGACCTCTTCACGATCACGGGGTTTAAAACTTAAGACTTGCCCGCCATACAAACTTAACTGTGCCGTACAGTAGCGGTGTGAGATATTTATGCCTTCAAACGGATCGGCGTTCTCCTCTAAGGAGGTGTTTTCAGTAAAACCATGCGCTAAGGGTAATTTGCACAAGGTAACTTGCCCGTAATCATTATTAAATAAAGTTGATGATGTCATAATTTTTTTAAAATTGGGTGCTGTAACCTGAAATGGGTTAGCTAATTTGAGTCTTACCAGTTTTTACCTAACGACAAAAAGAGTGAGTATTCTCCCCCTGAGGCAAAGCCAAGACCGAGTACTGCGGGACCAAAATTGGTATCTGTACCTAAGTATATACTGCCTGAGGTAATCAAGTCATTATATTCAACTTCTTCACTCACTTGCCAAACATTGCCTGCTTCTAAGCTTGTGCCTAAATAAATAGGTAAACCTGAGCCGCCGGGTATGTCTTGACCTAAATCATACTGATAGACGATAGCCGCAAAAAACTTTTCGGCACCAACAAGTGCATCTTCTTGATAACCTGAAAGATTTAAAAATCCACCTAATTCAGTTACATGCACATTAAAATCGGTTTCATTGTTGACACTAACGAAAGAAGTAATGCCGACAAAAGTATGCCCCTTAAAGTTAATGGCACCACGCCAATCAAGACTAATAATAAAACTGTTACCTTCTTCATCGGCGGATAATGTAGGGTAATACTTATCTTTTAACCACTTAGCCTCCATAACTAACTTACTGCCGTCAGTGGGAAAATTAATGCTATCCAAGGTATCATAGCCAACAGTGATGAAGCCACCAAAGCTGTCATAGTCATAGCTATCAGAGCCAGGAAGATCAATCGATAAGTCACCCGTTTCCGCGATAGCGCCAACTTCAACAATACTCCTAAATGAATAATTATAACCTAACGCTACTGTGGTCATGTAATAATCATTTCTTAACTCTTCTCGATCATTTGTTTCTTCCCATTTACTTTGCGCATAAGAGATCCGAGCCCTGCCATAGATCTTATGGCCTTTATTAAGGGGCTGATAAAACTCACTCGCTAGTAGCGTTTCCCAGCCTAATTCGAGCTCATTTAACCACCGCCCCCCTTGAATAGTGACGTCTGTCATCAAGTAAGATACATTCATTCTAGTAACCGTTCTCTCAGAGAAATCTGTTTTTAAATTAAAACCTAAATCGAAGTAATTAGGTCCCCAAGATTTGGCGGTCGTGTGCAATATCAAAATTCTGCCCTGCTCGGTATCATTAAATTCAACCGTGACTTGCTCAAACTTGTTCAAGGCATAAACTTTATTAATCGCTAAGTCTAAGGCTTCTTTTGTTAATTTTTCACCCACTACAACGGCAAGAGTTTGAATAATTATTTTATCGGCTACTTTAGAATTGTTGTAAATTTCAATGGCAATAATGGGCTGAGATAAGTCATCAAACCATTGTTTGGCTTTTTGTGACTTTTTATCTTTATATGCTTGGTAAGTAACCTCATCAACAGATAGCTCACTTAACGCAGATAAATTTGCTAAGGCTTCTTGCTCTCCTAGCTTCAGCGCTTCTGGCATAATAGACCAATCGGTGGTGCTTAGGTCATCAATTGCGGGGCGTAATAAAATATCTTTTTCACCAAGCAAGGCTTTCTGCTCTAAACTGGTATTGTTGGTGAGAATAGTGGAAAGTTGATTAAGCACTGAGACACCGCTGGTTAAGTCACTTTGATCAGATAACGGCGAGCCTATATCAACCGCAATAACAATATCAGCGCCCATTTTTTTTATCACATCAATTGGCAGGTTATTAGTAATACCCCCGTCAACAAGCATTTTCCCGTCAATTAAAACGGCTGCGACAACACCAGGAACGGCGGTAGAGGCTTTCATCGCTTGGTTGATACTACCTGAGTCAAGTACTACGGGTTTGGCGGTGACTATATCAGACGCAACGGCACGATAGGGAATGGCTAATTCATCAAAGCTAGCAAAAGAACGCACGGTATCTGTTGAACGCTGTAATATTTGATAAGCACTTTGCCCCAAAAGTAAGCCGGACGGCACTTTAAACTCACCGTCACTATAGCCAAGTCTTAAGCCTAAATTATATCTATCTCTATGCTGCTTATTAACATAAGACAATGACTCTCTTGGAATTATATCAGAATAGCCATTATCCCAAGGCAGCCCTAGCATAATCGTTTCTATTTCTTCTGCATCATAACCAAGTGCATACATGCCCGCGATATAAGCGCCAATACTGGTGCCAACAATATAATCGATGGGGATATTGTTTTGCTCTAACACTTTAAGCACACCAATATGAGCAGAGCCCTTAGCGCCGCCACCACTTAATACCAGACCAATTTTATCTCTGGCATTAGCCTCATGATTAAAGGTTATCAGGCTTACAAACAGAACAATGACAAAAATAAAGCGCATAAGTGTTTCTTAAAAATGAATTAATTAAGTAGCAAAGCACACAATAATAATGAACAGTCGTAAAAACACAAGCTTATCTTGAAAACATTCGTTAAATTATTGTTAATTTGTATGTCAAAGAAAGCAGATATAAAATATAACGCATCTCAAGCCAAAAACCGCTCACCGATAGGCAAGCACTAAATAGAATTTTTTATCTTAGGGGTTGTTGATCTTTCGCGGTTAATAACCGAGAGACATAGGGCTTTAATTTTTTTATAACGACAGGCCAATAAAAGCATCGTTAAGATGAAATAAAGTACCGGTGTAAACAACCCTGACTTAACTGACCAGTAAAAATGCACGGCAACCAAGATAGCAATGAGGTAGCTGAAGTTATGTAAACGTTGCCAGTTTCTTGCCATTTTACGTTTAAGGCTATTGTGGGATGTTATAGCCAATAAGAAAAGTAAGATAAAAGCGACCATACCTATCGTAATATATGGGCGCTTAACAACTTCATTAAAAAATAATGACCAAGCAAATTGTAAATCAAAAGCGAGGAAATTCAGTACGTGCATAAAGGCATAAGTAAAGACATATAAGCCGAGTAATCGCCTCACCTGCATTAAATAACCTTGCTTAAATCGCTTTGCCCAAGGCGAAATCAATAACGATAGCAGCAATAAATTAAACGCACCAATACCGGTAAAGTGAATAACATATTGAACAGGATCGGCACCGAGCTGATCATTAAAAGCGAGATAATACACATTAAGTAAAGGCAAAAATGCCGCCAAATGGATAAAAACTTTCAACCAATACACTTTTTTGGCTGTGCCTATCGTTGAGGTACTGGTATTTAAAACGCGGGGATTGGCAGTGCTTTTTTTCTTTATCATAAACTAATAATATTTACCTAAGTCCATACCTTGGTATAAATGAGCAACTTGCTCACCATAACCATTAAATGGCAAGGTTGCTATGCGATTCCTTGCTAACAAACCACCCGAGGTTATACGCCTTTCACTGGCTTGACTCCAGCGAGGGTGATCATGGTTTGGGTTAACATTGGCATAAAAACCATATTCATTCGGTGCCAATTGTTGCCAAGTGGTTTTAGGTTTTTCTCGCACAAGCTTAATAGCAACGATTGATTTAATGCTTTTAAAACCATATTTCCATGGCACAACTAATCGAATAGGCGCTCCATTTTGTGCCGGTAAGGTTTTACCATACAAGCCAACACTCATTAATGTGAGTGGGTTCATGGCTTCGTCAATACGCAGTCCTTCAACATAAGGATATGCAATACCTCCGCCTAGGCGTCTACTGTCTTGGCCTGGCATTTGTTTAGGATCATAGAGTGTTTCAAAAAGTACATAGTTAGCCGATGAGTTAGGGGAGACTTTCTTCAATAAGTCGGCTAAAGAAAAACCTATCCAAGGAATGACCATAGACCAAGCTTCAACACAGCGTAGTCGATAAATCCGCTCTTCTAGGGCAAACATAGTGGTTAAATCATCATAGTCTAAGGTGATTGGCTTATCACATTCACCTGAAACAGTGAGTTGCCACGGATTAACGATAAAGCTTTGGGCTAATTCGGCAGGTTGGTGCTTTTGTGCACCAAACTCATAAAAATTGTTATGGCTAATCACCTTTTGCTCAGGGGTTTTGATCAGAGAAAGGTTAGCTTTATCAGCAGAGAATGTTAATGGTTTAGTTTTAAAGCGATCATCATCAGTCGTGTTATTATCAAAAAAACCCGCATTAGCGGTTTTAGGTATTGATGAGCTAATTAAAGCACCCGCGCCAAGAAATCCCAGTGTTTTAATAAGCTGGCGACGCCGTAAATAAACCGATTCATCGGTAATTTCAGCGGCTTTAATCGCAGGGGTTGGTTGATATCGAGAATAAGATTTTATCAGCATAAAGGCCTACTAGGTTGTCAAAGCAAATAATGAATCCGTTTGGTATAACCTAATAGACAGTTTTTATTGACAAAAAATTTCAAGCGCGGTGATTTAAATCGGTTATTAATAAAATAAATGAAACGCTAAGTCGCTAAATAAGCTGCCCCACTGTAGCGGCGTTAGTGAAGCACAGTTAAGCCTTGCAGGTGTCGAACAACATCACTTGATTCATACAACCATTGCACCTGTCCATCGGCTTGCTCAATACGTAAACAAGGCACTTTACGTTTACCTCCTTCACGAGTCAGCTCTTCGCTAAAGTTATTTTTACCACTGATATTGCGTAATTCAATTTTTAATCCTTCACGCTTCATGGTACGACGAACTTTTACACAAAATGGGCACGCGGGTAATTGATACAAACTTAACCCTTGTGTTTTATCATCAATTTTAGCCTGTGCATCAACAGCACGTTTAGGTGAGCGCGGTGGAAATAAAAAGTCTAGTAATAGAATTAATCGCCCTATTGCCCAACGGATAGATTTTATCAACATTATAAATAACAACTCTTGTTAATCAGGTAAAAAAAGCTAACGGTTTACTTATATTAGCCAACATAATAGTGCTCTGGTATTTATGAGCTCCGAGCAGAAAATTTTACAGTTCTCTAACGACCTTTATCTGCGGGTATTTCCACCGATAAGATGTTTGGCCGCTAATCATTTACCACATCAAATCATCTGGTATTTGATAATCTGCGTAAGGATCATCGTCATCAACCGCTTGTGTGTCAACCTTATTGTTTTGAACTAAGACTATACTCGGCTCTAATGTTGCCACTTTAGCAGCCGTTTCACTGGTGACAATATAGGTAGTCTCGTTTACGCCACATAATGCCAATCGGCCATTTACCAATGCTTTATGGGTGCTGCTATCAAGTGCTAACTTTTTAACTTTATTGTTAAAAGTATAGTTATAGTCACTTTCCCCGTTAACACCTTTTAATTGGTGATGCTCAAGAATTTGCTTGATGCGTAACTGTTGCTCTTTGTCGGCAAGTTCACTGTTTTTTGCAACATTAAGAGCGGTATCTTTAGCAAGCTTATCTGCTTTTGCTATTTTTAAGTCTTGCTTCACTTGCTCTTGCAAGCTAGCACCATGCTCAACACCGCTACGTTTTTGTTTGTTTTTCTTACGTTTATCGGCATTCGCCTGACGTGTTTTTTGTTTGGTGGTTAATCCTGCTTTTAACAATTGTTCTTGAAGAGAAGCCATTGATGATCCTTACAGCATAAGTATACGAGATAACAAAATTGGCGCTATTCTACCTACATTTACCCTGAAGTGCGAGCAGACAATAAGCACCAAGCTAACGAGCACTTTTTAGATTCAGGTAAAAGTGTGCCATTTAATTTCATGCCTATGCACTTGGCTCAGGATCGTCATCCCCGTGGTGTTTTAATCGATGTATGGACTCCACCAACCCACTAATGTAGAATTGTTGTTGTAAAATAGGTGGAGTCCATATACGGGGATCCAGCTTCTAAAGCGCAATGGATCTTCGATGAGAGACTTCGAAGATGACGCTTAATAAAGCGTTCCTGAGTATACTACATAGGCATGTTTCTTTATGGGGTAATAAAAATCAGCTAAAGCCTTAGCTAAAGTTTGTTATAAAGGGTTATAACAAACTTTCCAACGTGAGCTCTATCATTTCTTTAAAGGTGGTTTCACGTTCGGCTGACGTGGTTTTTTCACCCGTTTTAATATGATCGCTCACCGTTAATACCGTCAGTGCTTTTTTACCGTATTCAGCGGCAACACCATAAAGACCAGCGGCTTCCATTTCTACTGCTAAAATGCCGTATTTTTCCATCGTGGCAAACAAGTCAGGTTGTGGTGTGTAAAATAAATCAGCACTGAAAATATTACCGACATGCACCACTTTACCTAGTTTATCTGCGGTATCAACGACACTTTTTAATAACGAATAGTCAGCACAAGCGGCAAAGTCTAGGTTATGAAAGCGTTGTCTGTTGACGTTAGAGTCAGTACTTGCCGCCATACCAATAACAATATCACGAATTTTAATATCATCACGAACCGAGCCACAAGAGCCAACACGAATGATTTTTTCAACCCCAAAGTCTTTATAAAGCTCGGTAGCGTATATTGATACACTCGGAATACCCATGCCTGAGCCCATGACTGAGACAGGTTTACCTTTATAAGTACCCGTGTAACCAAACATATTTCGTACTTGAGTTACGCATCTGGCTTCGGTGAGAAAATTCTCGGCAATAAATTTTGCTCTAAGGGGATCACCCGGCATTAAGACTGTTTTTGCAAAGTCGCCTACTTGGGCTTCAATGTGTGGGGTTGGCATAACAGTTATCCTTTTGTAGTTGATTCTAAATACATTAAGCCATGTATTTAGTATGGGTGTAACTCAGTAAGTTTCTAGCCAAGACTGAATAAGTCAGCTGCTATCAAGGATATTTTACTGATTAATAATGTAAGCTGTTTGCTTAATGTTAAATACTAAGTGTTTACTGGCAACTAAACTTAGCAGTACTATCATAAGGTTAACTGATGAATCGTTCAAGTACCCAATGGTAACCAATACCACCTAAATAAATGCCAAAAATACCGACGATGCTCGCTAATACGGGCGGCGCGGGTAATGGTAGTTTTAATAGTGAAAAAATGACTCCCACTAAAATACCCGTGGCAAGGGCGGCTAATATTTCAATCATACATTTCCTCTCTTTTTTCTTTATGTTTTTACTTTTTTATCAAACAGCTGCTGCTTTTCTTGAGCAGATAAAAAACTCATCTGCACACCATTACGTTGCAATTGATCTATTTGCTTATGGCTTAAGCCAAGTCGTTTATCAGCAAGCTCATATTCGTCAGCAAGCTCAATATTCTGTACCGCAGGATCGTCAGTGTTGAGACAAACCAGTAACTCATTTGCCAAAAATGTTTTTACGGGATGATCGACAAGGTTTTTAATGGTGCCCGTTTGATAGTTTGAAGTTAAACAGGACTCAATGCTAATCTTATGTTCGTGCATATAAGCCATTAGTTTTTCATCACTAGCACTCGCTACGCCGTGACCTATTCGGGTAGCGCCGAGTGATTTAATGGCATGCCAAACACTTTCAGAACCCGCCGCTTCACCCGCATGCACGCTGACATTAAGTCCAGCATCACGTACTTGTTTAAAGTGACTTTCAAAAAGCTGTCCTGGAAAGTTGTACTCATCCCCGGCTAAATCCACTGCCACTAAATTATCTTTGTATGCGAGTAGGGCATTAAGCTCATTTTGACAGTGTTTAACACCAAAAGTTCGACTTAAAATGCCAATTAAATTAATGTTAGTGTTAAATGATTTTTTGCCTCTATTTACCCCTTCAACAATGGCCTCAACGACACCTTCTATCGGTAATTTATGGGTCATAGCAATGTAATAGGGAGAAAATCGTAATTCGGCATAATCAATAGTAGCCTTATATACGTCTTCAACATTTTCATAACCAATACGTACCACATCATCAAGGGTTTTGAGCACCCCTACACCCCAGTCTAGTTTTTGTAAAAAAGCCATTAGGTCTGCTTCACTGTCAGTGATTTGCACGTAACTGAGAAATGATTCAAAATTATCAACGGGTAACTTAATATGGTTTTGCTGGGCAAGTTGCCAAATCGTTTTAGGGCGGATATTGCCATCTAAATGTCGGTGTAAATCAACGAGGGGAAGTTGGGGATTAAACATGATATAAAATATTCCTAACGGTAAGTATAGCTAAGATCGATTTGCTAAAACCATGCACCATGGAGTGCTTCGGGTATACCGACTGGCTAGCTTTTAAGCTAAGTTTACACTGACGATATTAGAAAATGTAATATTTATTCTGTGATAAGTTCCAGTGTGGGTTCATGCATTCTATAAAATATCACTGTATAATTTAAAATTTTCAACTTTTTTGTGGTTTCACTATCAGATCAGTATAAAAAGTTTTAACCTTAATGAATTATCGTGACATTTTTGCAAAATATTGAAAGCATAGAAAATCACGGAGTAGACGCGAATAAAGATTACGAATTATCAGACGTTACTTTCTTAATCGTAGCTGAAAGTCTCGTTTCAAGCTTTATCAATTTTTAAACTCAGTTTTAAGAGGCATAGTTATTTTGATTCCTCTTAAATTGACAATATCTTAGGGGTTGTTGGTCATTTTTACGGCGTTATCACCTTTTTATGTGGAATAACCACATTACAAAGGCTCTGCCTTGTATAAATACCCAACAATTCGCTGTAAAAACAATCTCGAAAGATCAACAGCCCCTAATATTTTTAAAATTTTTATTGTAAAATATGAGGAGTCCATATAAGCATATTCTCCTGAATAACCATTCTCTTTAATCAATGCCTTGTCTCTAAGCCTTTAACCTACATGCTATGTAGTTTACTCAGGAGATCTTTGTCAGCGTCATGTTCGAAGTCTCCAATCGAAGACCCATTGCGTTTTAGACGCTGGATCCTCTATTAAAAAACCACGGGGATGACGATCCTGAGCCAAGTGCATAGGCACATTAACTTAAGACTTTAAGTTAATAATAACGACGGCTCGACGCTTTTGATAAATAGCACCTATGAGCATTATCAATAACATTGCCGTCAATACTTTCCATATAAAGTATTCGTCTTTAACGGCCTCTGCTTGTTGCTGCTTCTCTAGCTTTTGACCTGTCACTTGCTCTTGGTGGTCATTGATCTGTTTTTCATTTGCTTGCAGTTGGTTCTTCGCTTTTTGCGCCTTTGCTTGAGCAGCCATATCCGCCATGGTTTTAGCGGCTTGCATCGGCTGTAAGCCAAAACCTTCGGCTAAGGTGTTAGTGTGCTCACGTACCGCGTCGTTAAGTACAATTAAATCATATTTATTCACCAATTCAATGTACTTTTCGACTAGCTGTTTTAAGCGCTCGGTATCGGTTTGCCAATAGTCTTTACGCTCGGCTTCTAACATACGTTCCATCATGCTCGCTAAAGCGGCAGGATTGATTTCTTCAAACCATTTATCGAGCTCAAGGTTAAGTTTGTCGTTGACATAAACATCAACAAATTCATCCCACTGATCATTACGCACTAAATTAGGGTCTACTACCTGCCAACCAAAGAAGTTATCGATTTTAGCGGACATAGAAACAGCACCAGAATAACCTTCTTTTTGCATTTCGTTGATCCAACGAGGGTGGAACATGCGTGTTCGTAGCTCTGTAGCCATAAATTTAGCGGCATCTTCGGCTTTAGCATTATTGGCATCACGTAAGTTAGCAATAACCATGTCAGGACTTTTTCCGTCAATATTACGTACTGCTAGGCTAAGGGAGCCAAAGTATTCAAACGGATCATCGCTACTTAACATACCAAATAAGTTAGAAGAGCGCGCAAACAGGGCAATATCGGTACCTGATAATTGTTTGGCATATAAACTAATATCTTCACCTTGGCTGTTTACCGCTCTTTCTCCCCAGCGAGAGCTGTCAGCACCAAAAAAGTAACCCATTTTTGTCAGGTAATTGTCGGCGATTTTTTTATCTGTTTGCCAAGTGTCACTCGCCCAAACCGCATCGTCTACCCCTGAGCCATAGTCGCCAGATTGATTTGAAAACATGCGAATAGTCGATAAATACTCGGCCTCGTCTGCGGCAACACCTTGGGCAATAAGCTCATCTTTAACTCGTGCACTATTTATTTGAACGTGATTGTCTAACATTGACCACATTGATTTACTTTCTGCTTTTAATGTTGCTACTTGATTGACGGCTTGCGCCAGTAACTGCATAACATTAGGAAAAGCATCGCGGTATAAGCCCGTGGCCGATAACACCACATCAATGCGAGGACGCTTTAATTCACTGTAGGGAATAACTTCCGTACCGATAACACGGCCATCGGGTGTCCATTTGGGTTTAACACCCATAGCATAAAGCACTTGTGCTTCTAATACGCCATAGTGACGCATGGTTTCGATAGACCAAAGCGAAAAAGCTATTTTGTCAGGGTAGCCTTTATTGATACCGCTACCGCTAGCGCTATGTTTTTTTCGGTAGTTAATGATCATTTGATCAACCAATTCTTTACCTTGCTCGAAAGCCGCTTTGGTGGGTACTCGTGAAGGATCAAAACCGTATAAGTTAAAACCTGTTGCCAGTGATTCGGGATGACGAATAGGGTCTCCGCCAGTTTTTACCGGAATGTACTTAGCGGTTAAAAAATCAACCATGCTGTCAAGCTCACGAATACCCACCATATTGTGGTAAAGCTTTTGACCACGTGTTATTTCGGCTTGCAGAGTTTCGTCTAAATCAGCAAAGGCTACGGGGCGATCAGCGCTTGAGTCTCCAGCGTTAACAATATAATGAAGTACGGTGCGGTAACCCGTTAAGTTTTTAATGGATAATTTTTCTAGGGCACTTTCATTGACTTTTTCACCCCCTGTATGCTCTTCTTTATCATCGCGCGTTGAGTGATAGCTATGGCTATGTTCGTCATTTTTCATGTCAACTGCAGCATGTTCGTTTTCATCACGGCTGAGGTATTCGTCATGCTCAAATTCAGCGGCATGGTCAGTAAAGTCGCTACCTAACATTTGTATTAAGGTTGATATAACTTGCGCTTGCTCTGGCAAATGACCATAGGTGTGTAAGCCAAGGGGTTGGTTAGCGGTGGCTAAGGCTTCCATGTGACTGTGTAGCTCAGCAAAAAATCCATCGTAGTCTGCGGTTATTTGCTCTTGCTGCCAAGCAATGTCTTTACAAAGGTTAGTGACGAGACATTTTTCTACAATCTGCTCGGCGGTTTTTTGCTTAACACCGCCTTGATCTAATTGTTTGTATTGGTGCATGAGCTCATGTAAATCACTAATATCACCATGTAAACCTGCCGCAGCAAAAGGGGGAGTCATATGAGAGATGACCGTGGCTCTACCTCGGCGTTTGGTTTGCATGGCTTCTCCTACATCGTCAACAATAAATGGATAAACAACGGGGGTATCCCAGACGGCTAAGTTGCCTTGGTCGTAAATAGATAAACCGCGCTCTTTACCGCCTAAGTATTCTTGTGAGCCATGAGTACCTAAATGCACTATGGCGTCTGAGTGCCAATATTGGCGCGCATAATAATAGGTCGCTAAATAAAAATGATTCATTGGCACTAAGCCTTGATGATAAATAGCATTTTCGTCATTTTTATTGTCTGAACGTGAGGGTTGGCGCATGATTAACATATTCCCGTTACGAATACGCGGTAAAATAAAATAGTCTTGCCCGTTTTTATTAATCGCCATAAAGTTATCTTTAGGCTCACCCCAATAATCGCTAATTTCAGCGGTGATGTCTTTGGGCAAACTGTTAAACCAAGCTAAATAATCAGCAATGGGCATTAATTCCGCCAGATCATTATCCAGTAGTTCTTTAAGTTCAAAGTCACGATAAAAAGGGTCGAGAATTTTTTTAATATTGTCTGTAATGTATTCAGAATCACGCTGATCGGTCTGGTAGCCCTCATGAGATAAACGTTGACTAATGGCTTCGATACTGTCGGGAATATTCATAAAGGAAGCACCAACATCTTTATCGCCCCAAATAAATACCGTAAGACGTTTATCTTGATTGGCTTTGTATTTTAGTTTAACGACATTGATGGCTTTGTTTATTAAGTGTTCGAGTTGGTAATCAATAATGTCTATTTTTTGGTTTTTCATATCACGTGCGGCGACTATCATAGGGTCAACCAAACCCGCACTTTCGGGCAGCACTAAAGTAAAAGACATCATACCCGGTGAGATCCCTTTGATGTCGGCTTCCCATGTTGCTTTATCACCACTGTAGTAGGTCATGGCTTGCATTACGGGTACCGCAAATTGTTCAAATTCAGTTTTACGTTTAGTTGCCCAGTGAATATTACGGAAGTTGATGATGAGATCTATTTCGGTTTTTTTACCTATGACTTTTGCGTCTTTTCCTGCGGAATCCGAGAGTATGTCACTTTGGATCAGATGAGTATAATCGTCACTGCCAGGGCTTAATTTAAAAAAGAAGGGCACGACATAAACGCCTTTTGCTTCCAATTGACTGATAGTACTATCAATTAATTGCGTTTGTTCGGTTTCTATTAAGGCACGTTGCATTAACAGGCCAATGCGAGGTTGATTTTTTTTCGGCGCAGACCATTGTTGGTATTGCACTAAGTTTTTGCTAATTAAACCCGGTTGTTCAGGATGATAAATACCTTGGCTTGGAAAAATGGTCGGTGGTACTAGGGCAATGTTTTTCGGGTTAGCTTGCGCGAACACCTTAAAAGCCAGATAGTTCAGCATCTGGTTTAAATTAGTCAAGCCAGCATTTTTCCAGTAGCTTTGTAAGTTATCTTGTTGCTTGTTAGACAAGCCTTTTTGTATCTCGGTATTATTTAGCCAATTAAAAGCGATAAACTTAGTGTCGCTATTGCTGGCGGCATGCTTAACACTACGGATAAAGCTTTGATACGTTTTTGTTGCTTCACGCACAGATATAGCATCGAGTATGACAAGATCGTATTGAGAAAATAAGGCCTCAACTTGATGCATATCTTTCAAGTCTTTAGCACTTTGGTGTTTTATTTTCCAAGTGGCGACCATATTGTTTGTTGCCGCTTTTTGCAATAAGCGCACTTTGGCTTTATTGGAATGAGCCGCACTGACAAATAAGATATTGTGCGTGTTTTTAGCCCGTTGACTGGGGCTTTCTGTCGCGGCAGAACTCGATATAGAGACTGCAATGAGGGTGCATAAAAGGAGTAATTTAACTAGGTGTTTCATATTTTGTATTGAGCCTGTTTAGGTGACAGTCAGTTTGTTTAGGTGACAGACAATAGCGCTCTCTCGTGTTTGCCGTTAAGCTAAAACACGGTTCGCTGTTTATGCTGTTGAACGTGTATAAAGCAAGTTATTCTTCGACGTAGATAATGCTACCATCGGCCATTTCATAGGCGGTTCCTGCTTTTTTCCCTGTGCCGCTACCTGTTTTCCCTTCACTTTTGAAATGTTCTATTTTATTACCCTTTTTAACAATAATTTCCATATTGTCTTTGCCGGCATTTTTGATCACGGTAACGTCTTCAGCGAGAAAGGGGTTTAATGGATTTTGTGCAATAGCAATCAGCAGCGCGGCAATAACCACTAAGAAAACGTCAACTAAATTGACCACGGATAAGGCAGGATTCATCGCTTCGTCTTCATCAAGCAGCCGCATTATTTTCTCCCGATGTTTCGTTTTCAATACTGTGTGATTTTGTTTCAGTTCTCTGAGACAGTGGCTGTGAAGTTTTACTTTCATTAAGTAGCGGCGTTAAAGCGACGAGCTCTTCAGCTAACCAACGTTTTTTAACCGAAGCTATCCAAAAGGTGATAGAGGCGATAACTAAACCAAAGATAACCGCTGAAAAAGCAATCATTAAGTTTTCACTGATGCCTTGAATATTACCATCGGCTAAACTTTTTAATGCGGGTCCCATAGGAACCATCGTAGCAATAAGGCCTAACATAGGCGCTAAACGACTGACGTTTCTAACGCCGTCTAACTCCCCTAAAGCCGCAATATCAAGATGATCTCTGCTAACACTTGGTTGTTGATTGGCGAGTATGGCTAAAGAGTAACCCGCTAAATCTTTTGGCTGTGCATGACCCAGTTTTTGCGATAACAAAGTGATAAAATTGCGTCTATTGGTTTTACGTTGCACACTTTGGGTGATAAAACTGCCTAAGGAAAACAGCGAGTAAATAAATAACAAGCTGATCAGTATAAGTACCGGTGCCATAAAAAAATCTGACATCTGGTACATAAGTTGTTCTAATTGATGGATCATAAGGGTAACCTAAATTATAAAAGTAAGCCGTGCGATGCTCTCGGCTTACTTAGTTAATATGTTTCTTGAATTCAAGTAGGGGTTGTTGATCTTTCGCGGTTAAATTTTGTTCGAGATAAAAGCGTTTTATTCGCGGCGAGTCGCGTGTAGCCTAGTCATTCTACGCAAACACGACTCAACAATAAAAAAAACGCTTTTAGCCGAATCTTTCGGACAGCGTTTGTTGGTCATTTTTACGGCGTTATCACCTTTTTATGTGGAATAACCACATAACAAAGGCTCTTGTATAAATACCCAACAATTCGCTGCAAAAACAATCTCGAAAGATCAACAGCCCCTAATGAGTTCTCACGTAGCGAGTGCGCATTGCCGCACTAAATAGAGCAAGTAACTCTTTCTATTACTATTTTATAGTCGCATTTTTTTAAAACTTAGGTTACTCTTTTATTTACTCTATTATCGCTAATTCATTTAAAAGAGGCTCTATGAAAATATCAGATGATATCCACAACTATTATAAAAAATTAGTTGAGGAATACGTTATCACGACAAAACTTAGACAAAAGTATGATGAAGATTTTATTGCTGATTTAATTTGTGTGGCTTTAAATAATTTACCCACGCGATATATAAGGCATGAGGTTGACATGGCATTTTTTTTGCCACCTTCAGAGCTTTTTGATATGGAAAGTAAGGTGAAAAAAGCGATGGCTAAAGCAATTAAATTTATAGAGGAAAAGAATAAATAAAGTGATATTTGGGTGGCAACCCAACCAGCCACACCTCGGCACATGAGTCGTCTGCTGCGGTTGCTTCCTTCCGGATCTGGCCGAGTTCACAGAGTATCATTGCGAGGGGACCGAAAGGGTCACCATAGAAGCTTTAAAAACAAAGTAGTCGTTAAAGCGCGCGAATTATCGCTAATCATACGAGCAGATGCAAGCAGAAGTTAGCAAAAACCAATTGCTTGATTATTTTTTAATCTTATTTCTAAGAATTGTTTAACTATTCACTAAGCTTGCTCGTTATCACTGATACGTTTAGTGAGTTTTTCATTAATCTCCAATAATACTGATTTAATTATCAAGAGATTTTCTTTACCAATACGTAACAATAATTTGTCACTATCATCTAAGCCTTCTAATTGAGGATCCTGATATTTATACATAACACTCGTTCGGGTTATGTTCATTGACGTTTGAGGTAACTCCATATCAAGCACTCTTGTTATTGCATCTTGCAATGTATAGGTAAAATCGTCTTCATAACCCAATTCTCTGTAGGCTTCATCAATTAAAGGTTTCGTCTCCATATATAAATCAACCAAGATTGTACTATCAACCGAACGTAGTAAATTCACATAACGGTCAAAGCGTTTACTGGTGCCAATATCCCAATACCACACGTTTTCCTGACCATCCACATTCAGTGACTTTTCATCAACAGAAAATTTCACTTTAGGTTGGATAAAAAGGCTATGTTCATAAGCCAATAAGCCCTGAGAAAAGTTGTCCGTAAAAACGACGAAACGGCGAATAATATCGTCCGTAACAAGCAATGACAGTAATTCATTTCGCCAAGTAAGTTCGGGTAACCTTATTTGTATATAGGCGTCACTGTTATCTATTTCAGGTAAAATAATGACTTCCTTTTCTGGGGTGATTATTTCAGGGGTACTCTCTTCGACAATAGGTGCAACAAGGGATAAGTCAATCGGGTCTATCTTTTCTTCAAGTTCCTCTGGCGGTAGAGGTGTTGGTATGTCAGCTTCGGCTGTTAATGGTTCACTCGTGGTTGAATTTTCTTTGTTGTCTGAAGAAAACTGCCATACAGCCAGAACGACTAATATAAAAGTCACTATAATAATAATAATGGGGCCTGAGTTTTTTTTACTCTGGTCATCCTGCGTTATTTTCTGTGTAGATTCTAAATTATCCATGCCTATTCCAAAATATTTCATTAACAATTTAAGTAGTTATTATTGCACCGCTTTTTGCCTTTGGATGCAACCCTCAATTCGATTTTTTATGCTTTTATTTGTTTCATTTAAATACAGCCTATTTAACAGCAGTTTACGACCTTTCAGAAGGGTGGGGGTAAAATAATTTACCTTCAGTATAGAGCGATGACATTTAATAAGCTTATATTTTAACTGTTTTCTTGTTAATATCGTACTCTCGTAACTTGTTTGCAACTGCGGTATGGCTGAGTCCAAGTTTTTTAGCGAGTTGCCTAGTACTGGGGTACGCAGGGTATAATTTACGTAATATATCCGCTTCAAAACTTTTCACTGCCGCATCTAATGTACCTTCAAAATCCTGCTCTAAATAACCATGTTCACGAGTGTAAACGGGTAATTGTAAATCACTGGTTTCTATTTCATCTCCTTCAAGTAATGAAGCGGCACGGGTCAAAACGTTCTCTAGTTGGCGAATATTACCGGGCCATGGATAGTGCTCAAGAAAATCACGACATTCAGCACTTATTTTAAGATGACTGCGACCTATTTTCTGTGCGGCTTGTTCAATAAAAAACTCTGAAAGTGGAAGGATGTCGTTAGGTCGATCTCTAAGTGCTGGTAAATAAAGTCCAAAAACGTTTAATCGATAATAAAGATCTTCTCTAAACTCTCCTATGGAAACAAGGTGCAGCAAGTCTTTATTGGTAGAGCTGATGGTGCGTATATCCACAGTAACTTCTTCTTCAGAATCAACACGTCTAAAACTACCGTGTTGAATGACTCGGAGTAATTTATCCTGTAGCTTTGATGACATCCCCCCAATTTCATCAAGAAAAACCGTCCCGCCATCGGCTAATTCAAATATGCCACGTTTACTCTGCGCTTGATGCTTTTCGCCAATACCAAATAATTCAGACTCCGCCACATCATCGGGTAAAGCGGCACAGTTCAGTGTCATAAAAGGCTGTTCTGAACGATCACTTGCGCCATGACAAGCTCTGGCAAGCAATTCTTTACCTGTGCCCGTTTCACCCATAATCAAAATAGAAGCATCGAGAGACGACATACGTTTAGCTTCGCGAATCACTTTTCGCATGGCGCTTGAACTCGCTTGAATACCTAAAAAATTATCATTAGGTAACTTAAAAGCATTCATTTTTAGACCTAGACGCACTTCAGATTTTAAAAGTAATACCGCGCCAGCAAGTGTTTGATTGTATTCTTCATCTTCGCCAGAAACATAAATTGGCGTTATATCGACAACAAAATTATCCCCTTGAAACTTCAATCGTTTGGTTTGGGCTTTTACCTCGTTAGCGTCTAACCAACGGTTGAAATTAAAACCTTTGAACCATAAACTAATATGCTGCCCAACCAGTGAAGACTCTTTTTCGCCAATAATGTTTGAAGCGACGGTATTGACTATACGCACATAGCCTTTCCTATCAATGGATATAAAAGGATCAGGAAATGTTTTTATTAAGGTGGAAAGTTCATTTCTTTCCCGCTCTGATGGCATATAAGGGGCAATTTTCACATCCTCAACGCCTTCAATCAAACGTAATAAGGGCATAAAAGTTTGTAAATCTGAAAAGTCTAAATCAAGAATATTAATGAAGAGATGACCTACTTCCATAATTTCAATACCACGTACATTAATGCCGTGTTCGACGAATATTCCTAATACTTTTTGTGCCATACCAACACGGTCATGACAGATAATTTCCAAACGCATTTAACAAGGCCTTTATTTAGAACTTAACAAAAAAAAGCTATTGTAAACTAATTTTTACAATAATAAAGCACAACGGTTAGCCTATTATATTTGATCGTATTTTGCTTAAGCCAGATTATGTTTCATGGCTACATTGCTCTCAATAGCAAGCAATGACTCAATAAATACCAATTCCACTAAGTTTTTTCTCACTCAGCGAGATGAACAAGCTATTATTGAACGCTTATATAGCGTTGCTGTGATTTTCAGGCCTTCAGCAAGGCTTTAATTTGCTGAGCAATTTTTCGACGAACGTGGGTTAACTTGGGTTTTTCTTTAAAGGGTATAGGTCTGCATAGCGCCATAGTGTTTGCACCTAATCGAGCCGTGAGCATGCCCGCGCCTAAACCTTGTGCAAAACGAGCAGAGAGTTTGCCTAACAATTCTGCACCTATCATATCACTACCAAAATCAGCGATTAACTCACTAGCCCCTGCATAAGCCATATTAACAAAAACTTGTTTTATTAATTTAATGCGGCTCCAGTATCCTAGCTTTAAGCCATAAAGAGCGGCTATTTTATTTATCATACGCAAGTTGCGCGATAGCATAATTAACATATCTATCAGGGCAACAGGACTGAGTGCAATTAAAACCACGGCTTCGGAGGAGAATTTAGCGACCTCATTTAATGCTTTTTCATCAACCTTACTTAACACTACCCGAGAATATAGCTGTACTAACTCAGCAGAACTGTAGTCACTCGACACTGCGTCATGCCAGACTTGTAGCGTTTGTTCGCTATCAAAAACCAAATCACAAGGTAAGCTTTCGCTGATATTATCGCAAAATACTCTACCGCGTTGATTCGAACTTACTGTTTTATTTTCTTGCTCGATTAACAGTAAATCTGTTGCTTGTTGCTGTAGCTTTTGACGACTTTTAAATTGTTTAAGCCCGATAAACTCATACCATAAGGATTTTCCCGTGACAACGAGAAGAGACGCAAGTAAAAGTGCATAAATACTGCTAATGATTGGTGATTGTTCAAAACCAACAACAAAAAAATTAAAGGCTTCAATAGCCAACAGAATCACAAATGATATCGCAATGATACGCCACAACCAAGAACGTTTACCTCCTTGGCTAACAGTGATATTTTGATTTAACTGTGCGTCATAAAGGTCGGTTTGCCTTTCATTGTCTAGCCCCTTTTCATCAATCGTTAAAGGGTGATAGTCGTCATTGTCAAAGATAACCTGTTTTGTGCAATGATTGCTTGCCAAGCTCTCTTGAAATTGAGTATTTGCTTGTTCAACAAAGGTATCACTCTCACTGAAAAGAATCTGCTGCTGAAGGCCATCAGTGTCTTTTGTCTTGTCTTTTATATTATCTGTTGTATTGTCTTTCATCGTTATATCATTTTATCTGCGAGTAAGAATTGTAGCACTTGATCCATACGAATATGCGGTAAAGCTTGCTGCTTATTAAGACCACTAAGAGGTGCAAAATTTATGAAGTTAAATGGTTTAGATTGCCAATACGTGTCTTTAGGTAATTGATGAGGAACAGCGCCGGGAAAAATGGTAATTTTTTGATCAAAAACATCAACAGAATTTTCTGCACGGTCACCTGTTAGCGGCTGCCCTTGAATAACAGGAACATTTTTCCCCTTATATTTACTCATGCCTGAAGTGGTTGCTTTAACGGATGCAATGGCTAACGTTTTTACCGCCACGGCGTCATAATTTAATTGCTGCTTATTTTGATGAATCAACTGTTCCATCAAGGCTACCATAGGTGCATGTTGCTCAGGTGTGACGTGATCGGCCTTTGTCGCACAAAAAAGTAACTTGTCTATTTTGGGCGAGAATAACCGCGAAAAAAGCCCTGACTTACCATAACTATAACTTTCCAAAATCATCGAAATCGCCAACGCTAAGTCAGCAAAACTTTCTTTACCTTTGTTCAGGGGCGTTAAACAATCAGCCAAAACAATTTGCCTATCAAAGCGAAGAAAGTGCTGTTGATAAAATCGATGAACAACTTGTTCTTTGTATTCAAGGTAACGTGAGCGTAACATACCAATAAAGCTATCATCCGGGGCATTTTGATAGTCATTACCATCTAAGCAGTCCAAGCAGGGAAAAGGAAAGAATTCTAAAAGAGGCGCTCCAGCTAAGTCACCCGGCAAGATAAATCGCCCTGGCTGGATAACAGATAAACCTAAATCATAACGAAAAGTCTTTAATAGCTTAGTGTATTCTTGTGCTAACTCGGCTAAAAGTTCTTCACTGGCCATAGAAAAGGGATCTATTTCATTGAGTTTAGCTAGAAATTTTTTACTGTGTTCAGCCCTTGGCTCAGTTAGCATTAGCGCATGGGTTTGCTCCGACCATTGTTGATAAGTTTGCTTGAGCATAGGTAAATCAAGTAACCATTCACCTGGGTAGTCGGTTATATCTAACGTTAAGGTTGCCATATTAGTGGCATATTTTAATAGAGAATTTTTGGGTTGATAACGAATAGCTAAACGTAACTCGCTGATACCGTGGGTTGGCTCTGGCCAAATGGGCGGCTCAGACGTTAACGCTGATATTGCTGAATCATAATCAAACCTTGGCACATGAAGATGTTTTTGAGGTATTCGTTTAGCGGCGATAAAGTTACCGTGGTGAACGGGGTCAAAGAAACTGAGTTTGGTGCCCGTGCCTTCATTAATCAATTGGTTCACCAATGAAGTAATAAAGGCAGTTTTTCCGCTTCGGCTTAATCCCGTCACGGCTAGAGTTATCTGTTGATTAAGCGTGCGTCGAAGCAGTTCACTTGCTTTATCTTTCAACTTAGTCAAACCACGTTTTTTTAATCTCGATTTACTGATCAAGGCCATAAGGATTGGGTAACTTATAAGGTGATATAATGTGAAAAATCATTTGCTAATAATAGGGGGTTTTAATTGAAATTACACTCTATTGTTGCGTAATGACAAGGTAATCATTGTTTTCGTCATCGCCCGTCATTTACGCTATAACTTATTGATTTCACGATGAATAGTGAACTTTTTAGAGGTGACGTATTGCTCCATGCCTTGTACCCTTGTCTCTAACGCACTAAACTTGCGGCGAATATCATAAAGTGCTTGCTTTGCTGGTTCACCTGCTTGCCAAATACGAGCTTTCACTTTAATGGACTCTTTCGTTATATCCGCTTTTCTTCTCGCTGGTTGTTGCGACTTAGCATACGGGTTTTTGCTTACTGCTTGATCAGCTTTAACCGCGGGTCCTGGTGTTTCATCAAGAATAAACCAAGCCGCGATATAACCTAAAATAAGAAAAGGTAAGCCAAAAAGTACCGCGGATACCACTAAAACTCTAATCAACCAAGTTTCCCAGCCCAAATAATCCGCTATACCGGCACAAATACCGGCAATTTTTCCTTGCTCAACATTACGATATAACTCACCTTTTGATCGATTCATAATTTAGCTCTCCAGTTGGGTGTCTCTGCCTCTAGAATAGCTTCAAGTGTCTCTATTCTTTCAGCCATCGTATCGGCAACCTCTGACAGTTCAGATAATTGGATATACTCTTCTTGACTTAACCCTTGGTTAACCTGCTTTTTACTGCGGTAATGCAACACCAGCCATATAGGCGCAACAAAAACCAGAAAGATAATGACAGGTGCCATGATGATCTGTTCCACAATACTTCTCCTTTAATTTAACGCTACCGAAAACTTATTCACGCTTTACTCAGGTTTTCTTCAAGCTTCATGCGCTGCTTATTTTTGACTGTTATTCATTTTCGCTTTTAATTGCGCTAATTCATCATCCACTTTTTCATCTGACTCAAGACTGGCAATTTCATCTGCTAACGATTTACTGCCTAGGTCATAGGCTTCAACTTCAGCCTCAATATTATCAATTTTACGCTCATAACGGTCAAAGCGACTTAAGGCGTCATTAACACGCGTGCTGTGAATTTTTTCTTTTACCTTCAAGCGAGAACTGGCCGATTTTTCTCTGATAACCATCGCTTTTTGACGTGACTTAGCATCACTAAGCTTGTCTTGTAATTGCGACATTTCATCTTGTAATTTACTTAAGTGCTCGTCCGTATGAGTTAACTCGTCGAGTAATGCTTGTGCGCCCTCACTGCTTTTTTTCTTTTCCATTAAAGCCGCACGCGCTAAGTCTTCTCGCTCTTTAGTTAATGCTAACTCCGCTTTTTCTTGCCATTGTTTAGCATCATCTTCAAGGCGAGACACTTGACGAGAGAGTTCTTTTTTCCCAGCTAATGCTTTTGCTGAGCTAGAGCGCACTTCAACTAAAGTATCTTCCATTTCTTGAATGATTAAACGTACCATTTTGGCTGGATCTTCTGCTTTATCTAATAAACTATTTATATTAGAGTTAATTATATCTGTGAATCTTGAAAAAATACTCATGACAACCTCCTTAACTGATGATGGCACGTTTGACTGCCTAACACGCCCATTATATTGATTTACCCCAATTCAGCCCTAAATTAGCCCTTAAGTGTGAGCTAAGTTAAACCTAAGTTAGCGATAACTCTGCTTTAAACTCAACTTTGGCTTAGCCTTGATTAAGCTATGCATGATTACAGTAATATATTCACATTTTAATATTCACATTTTACGCCAACTTTTAAAACACCCTAATCATCTGTTTTATAAGCACTTATAATTTATTAAAAAAAACCTTTTAACCATGCAAGTAATGAAATAAACTATTTGTTAGTGAAAAAAACCAATCATTGAGTTTACTATGACGCGTTTTAACCAACAAGATAATCTTCTTGGTCAATCAAATAGTTTTTTAGAGGTGCTTGAGCAAATATCTCAAATTGCCACCTTAAGTAAACCTGTACTCATTGTGGGTGAACGCGGTACCGGTAAAGAGCTTGTTGCTGCCCGCTTGCACTTTTTATCAAAGCGTTGGGAGCAGAGCTATTTAAAACTCAATTGTGCCGCATTAAATGAAAATTTACTTGAAACTGAATTATTTGGTCATGATAGCGGAGCTTTTACTGGAGCAAGTAAGCGTCATGAAGGCCGGTTTGAACGTGCCAATAAAGGCACACTTTTTTTAGATGAAATAGCGAATACTTCCGGTTTAATTCAAGAAAAATTACTCAGAGTCGTTGAATATGGTGAGTTTGAACGTGTAGGTGGCTCAAGAACCATACATACAGATGTTCGTTTAATTGCCGCAACCAACGAAGATTTACCTACGCTAGCCGCATCAGGAAATTTTAGAGCCGACTTGTTAGATCGCTTAGCTTTTGATGTGATAACACTGCCTCCCCTTAGAGAACGTTTAGACGATATACTCATGCTGGCTGAACACTTTGCCATCAGCATGGCCCGAGAGCTTGAATTTGAATTATTTAGCGGCTTTACCGAAAAGGCTAAACGTAGCCTGCTTGAGTATCATTGGCCGGGCAATGTTCGAGAATTAAAAAATGTTATTGAACGAAGTGTTTATCGCGGTAACAATCCCCATTTACCCGTTCATGAATTGATTATTGACCCTTTCGAGTCTCCTTTTAGACCAACGCAACAAATTAAAACCCATGATAGGCTAAATTCATTCAATAAAAAAATTGCGCCAACAAGTGAACTCCCCCTTGATGACATAGCAACGGTGACTGTTACCGTACCGGACAATACCGCTGATAGCGCTTTTAACGAGAATAAAGTCGCTGCCAAAATTATTACTTCGCAATTTCCTCAGCCGTTAAAAAAATTATCACAAGATTATGAGATAGCGTTGATAAAATCAGCACTGGTCCATTGTCAATTTAATCAAAAGAAAACTGCAAAGGCGCTCAAATTAACTTATCATCAATTAAGAGGTTACCTAAAAAAATATAACTTGCTTGATGGCAGAATTTACAATGAATTATAACTATTTACCTTCTCTCGCCATAGCCACCTTTGTCTACCTTCTATCGGGTTGTAACGAAAGCAATAAGCTGTCTTTAAATGAACGAAGTATTATTTATTGCTCCGAAGGCTCTCCAGAAACATTTAACCCTCAACTTAGCATTTCGGGTACAACGACGGATGCTACCTCTAAGCAAATTTATAACAGCCTTATTGTTTATCAAGGTAAAAACAACATCTTAGCTCCCTCTTTAGCAAAATCATGGCATGTGACCCGTGATGGTAAGAAAATAACCTTCTATCTGCGACAAGATGTTCGCTTTCATCAAATGCCCTATTTTACCCCGACAAGGCTATTTAATGCGGATGATGTGCTATTTAGCTTTAATAGAATTATAGATAAAAACCATAGTTTCCATCAAGTCTCTGGTGGGCAATATCCCTTTTTTGACAGTGTCAAATTCAGTGAACTTGTTGATAAGGTTGAAAAAATCAATGATTTTACAATACGGTTTACATTAAAACGCAACGATAGTTCTTTCTTAGCTAATTTAGCTACCGATTATGCCGTAATATTATCGCAAGAATACGGACAAAAACTCATCGCTAATAATGCGAAACATGATATTGATTTATTTCCTATTGGCACGGGTCCTTTCAAGGTTAAAGACTACCGGGTGGGCTCATTGATCCGTTTCTACCGTCATGATGACTATTGGCAAGGAAAGGCAAAAATAGAACAGCTGGTCTATAATATATCCCCCAGTAAAACAAGTCGCTTAACGAAACTATTGGCCAAAGAATGTGATGTCAGCAGTTATCCTATTGCCCATAAAAAAATTATCGAACGAAGCGATTTAATCTTAGAATCAATTACCTCCTTAAATGTCGGCTACTTTGGCTTTAATACAAAAAAAGCGCCGTTCAATAATAAGCAAGTTCGCCAAGCCATCAGCATGGGGATCAACAAACAAGCTTTAATTGAAACCGTTTACCAAGGGAAATCTGTACGAGCAAAATCAATACTACCCAAAATATCATGGGCCTATAACGACAAAACGCCTGAACTAACTTATGATCCTGTTCGTGCTAAAACATTGTTGGCGACTGCAGGTTACCCTCATGGTTTTACCATGGATATATGGGCGATGCCTGTTCCAAGAGCATACAACCCAAATGCGGTGACAATGGCTAAGTTGATACAAGCAGACTTAAAGAAGATAGGGGTAACAGTTAAGATTATTAGTTATGAATGGAGCACCTTCTTACGTCGTTTATCACAAGGAGAACATCAAACCTTTCTATTAGGTTGGACCGCTGATCATCCAGATCCCGATAACTTTTTCACCCCCATGTTAAGTTGCTCATCCAGTGAAAAAGGAAGTAACCGTACCTTCTGGTGCAATAAAGAGTTTGACCAGTTGCTCAATAAAGCACTTAAAACAACAAATATGAGCAAAAGAAAAAACTATTATGCTCAGGCCATGAAAATAATTTATGAAGAAGTGCCCTTATTGCCCATAGCCCATTCAAGGCGTTTTCAAGCCCGAGGGATTGATATAGAAGGCGATATACTAGAACACTTTGGCGGCATCAACTTTTATCACGTGACTAAAAAAATTGCAATTAATGACATTAAGGTCACAGGCCAAGCTGAGAATATCAATAAGGTGAATAATTAACATGCTTACTTTTACCTTACGCCGATTAAGCTTGTTCATTTTCACTCTGCTGGTGCTGACTCTTTTATCATTTAGTTTAGGTTTTTTATTTCCTGGTGACACCGTCATTAATCATTCAGGTCAGATAAATACCACCGCAGCAGAGTTGGCTCACCTGAATAAGGTTTACCATATGGATGAAAATATTTTTAGTCAATATGGCGCCTACTTATCACATATTTTCAACGGTAATTTTGGTCAATCAATGGCAAGTCAATCGCCAATTAGTCATGAGATAATTACCTTACTACCCGCAACGATTGAGCTCAGTTTAGTGGCGCTACTCATTGCCATGTCAGTCGGTATTCCCTTAGGCTTTATTGCAGCAATCAATCATAATAAAGCCAGCGACAATGTCATTTTATCTTTAGCCATGCTTGGTTATTCGATCCCAGTTTTTTGGCTTGGCCTCTTGGCAATACTCTTTTTTTCAATAGGGCTTGGCTGGTTACCCTCTGCAGGGCAAATCAGTCTGCTCTTTGAAATAGAGTTTGTCACTGGCATTCAATTTATTGATATTTTACTCAGCGATAGTCCTTATAAATGGCAAGCCTTTAGAGATGCTAGCACTCATATCATTTTGCCTGCTTGCGTCATAGCCGTTGCTCCCGCAACTATTTTCATTCGTTTATCACGCACCGCTATGATTGAAGTATTAGCGGCAAGTTATATCCGGGCAGCGCGCGCTAAAGGTTTAAGCTTTTCTCAAATAATATTTCGACACGCGATACGAAATGCGTTAATTAAGATAATACGCCACGTGGGTTTGCAGTTTGCTAACTTGGTCACCATCGCTATGGTCACTGAGGTTATTTTTAGTTGGCCCGGCATCGGTCGCTGGCTAATAGAAAGTATTTATCACCGAGATTACACCGCAATTCAAAGTGGTTTATTGGTGCTGTCTTGCTTTATAATCAGTATGCACCTTTTTATTCACTTTATTTATGCAGCCCTTAACCCACTAGCACGAGGTAATAAGTATGGCTCGTGATAAAATATATCTTGAGGAGGTATTTCCTTCTCCCTTTATGCAATTATGGAGCGGGTTTCGTAAAACACCTGTTGCGATGCTTGGCTTTTACTGTTTCATGTTTTTGGTGGTGTTAGCCATTTTTTCACCCATAATAGTCCCCTATAACCCTATAGATGGCAACTTGGACATGATATTACTGCCACCGTCTTGGCATGAAGATGGCGATGTCAGCTATCTATTAGGCACTGATGAACTTGGCCGAGATATGCTGTCTAGGCTAATGTACGGTACCTCATTAACCTTTGGTTTAAGCTTTGTCGTCGTGATTGTTTCCTTAGTGATTGGTGTGGTGATTGGCTCCCTATCGGCATTAACAAAAGGTATTAAATCAAGTTTTTTAAATCATTGCCTTGATGTGATCTTATCTATCCCATCCCTATTACTTGCTATTATTATTGTCGCGATTTTAGGTCCAGGTATTAGCAACACAGTTTTGGCCGTTGCTATTGTCTTTATACCGCAATTTATCCATATCACTCGCTATGCGGTAAAAGAAGAGTTTAGAAAAGATTACGTTTTAGCCTCACGCCTAGACGGGGCGAGTAACTTCCGTATTTTATATTACTCAATCTTTCCAAATATTGTTGAGCGCTTAATGAGTCAAGCGACCCTAGTACAATCTGCGGCGATATTAGACATAGCTACGTTAGGCTTCTTAGGCTTGGGGGCTCAGATCCCTTTACCTGAATGGGGTGCTATTTTAGCCAATGGTCTAGAAAGATTTTATATAGCCCCTTGGACAGTATACTTACCGGGCTTAGCCATATTATTTGCGGTTGTTGCGACTAATTTAGTGGGTGAAGGCATCAGACACGCTCTTAAACTGCGTAAGGAAAGCTAATGAAACGATTAAACATTGCGCTCGTAATACGCAAAGTAACTGTATTCACATTAACCGCTCTGCGACAAAGCGCGAATAAGTAGCGATATGAATTTACTCGACATAAGAAACTTATCTATTGAGCTCGAAACCCCCTCAGGTCGTGTACGGGCGGTTGACAAGGTAAGTTTATCCATTAAAGAAGGCGAAGTACGTGGCTTGGTTGGTGAATCTGGCTCTGGAAAATCATTATTAGCACAAGCTATAATGGGTGTCCTTCAAGATAAATGGCATGTCCATGCAGATCGCTTTCATTGGCGAGGTATCGACTTATTGCGTCTAAGTATTGATGAACGTAAAGCATTACTTTGCCGTGATATTGCCATGATATTTCAAGAACCCATGAGTTGCCTAGATCCAACAACATTGATAGGTGCGCAATTAAGTGAGGCTATTGATACTTCACAGTTAACAGGTAATTATTGGCAGCGTAGAAAACAGCGTAAAGAAGCCGTTATAAAATTACTTCACAAAGTAGGTATTAAAAAGCATAGTCAGTGCATTAATAGCTATCCCAATCAACTTACTGAAGCTATTTGCCAACGTGTAATGATAGCGATCGCGCTCGCAGGAAGGCCAATTTTATTGATTGCCGATGAGCCCACAGCTGCGATGGAAAGTACCAATCAAGGGCAAATATTTAGGTTACTGGCCAATTTAAATCAATTTAAAAATATGTCTATATTATTAATTAGCCACGATTTAGAAAATCTTACTCACTGGACCAGCACCATAACAGTAATGTATAGCGGACAGTTTGTCGAAGCGGGCAGCACAGAGCAGATTTTTAATAAACCCATGCACCCTTATACTCAGGCTTTAGTGGGCAGTAGTACTAAAGCAAACCTACGGCTACCGGCTAAATCACGCTTAATGACTTTACCGGGAAGTATCCCTGTTTTACAACATCTTCCCATTGGCTGTAGACTAGGTCCACGTTGCCCAAGAGCACAACAAATTTGTGTCAGGGCACCCAAGGTTACTAATTTTCATGGCCATAAAGTCAGTTGCCATTTCCCTTTATTCAAGGAGACCAATAAAAAGGTGTCAGTGAAAGGCAAAGTAGTTAAAGGATCAAATTAAGATGAGCGTTTTATTAGAGGTTAAAGACTTATCAAAATCATTCAAACTAAAAGGTTATTGGTACCATAAACGAACATTCTGCGCTTTATCTCCGCTCTCTTTTACCATAGAATCAAAGAAGACCTTAGCGATTGTTGGGGAGAACGGCTCTGGAAAGTCAACGTTGGCTAAGATCTTAGTTGGTGCAAAAACACCATCTTCAGGTGAGATATACTTAAATGGTCAATTATTAAATAACCAACATTTTAAAGAGCGCTGTCAGAAAATCAGGATGATATTTCAAGATTTTGGCACAACCTTAAACCCCAGTTTAACCATTCAGCAGTTACTCGATGAACCCCTAACCCTTAATACTGATTTAGATGAAACTGAGCGTTATCAACTTATTTATACCACTTTACACAAAGTAGGTTTGCTTGGCGATCATATGAACTTCTACCCTCATATGTTCTCTGGTGGACAAAAACAAAGGATATCACTCGCTCGAGCCATTATATTACAGCCTCAGGTTATCATTTTAGATGAAGCCTTAGCGGCATTAGATCCGTCATTACGCTCACAAATGATTAACTTGCTACTCGACTTGCAGCAACAAATGGGCTTAGCGTATATTCTTATTTCTCATAATTTAGGGATCGTCCGCCACTTTAGCGATGATGTTATTGTGTTGTCCCATGGCGAGGTTGTTGAGTCAGGAAAAACCCTTGAAGTGATGCGTAATCCACAACATAAAGTGACACAGAAGTTAATGATGAGCCAAAACTTCCGATTAAAGTAAACATTAATTTGAAAAGTAAGTAATTAAATATATTAACCATATAAAGAAATAACCCATAAAAAAACCAATAGTAATAACGTTACTATTGGCTCTTTTTGACCACTAAAGACGATTAACCTTTTTGAATATTTTCCTGCTATTAATAAGCCGCTACAGGCTCAGAAAGCTGTCTGTACGTTATTTCAGCGTCATCTCTTAACGCGTTAATAAAGCTTTGATAAGCTGATTGAGCTAACTGAGACGTTTGTTGCTGGGCTAAATTAGCACTAGCGACCACGTCATTGCTCGCTACACCAGTAACTTCAATCAAGGCTAGATCACCATTACTTAATGCCACTGATGATGCAGAAACGGCATTTTCAACGGGGTGTGGTAAGACAAAAGCCGCACGGCTGATACTTTGATCAATATCAGGACTATAACGACCTATCTCGTCTTTATCAACAAAACTTGCCCCAAGTGATGTTAATTGTACGGAAATATCATTACCGGCTTTAAAGTCAGCTAATAATAAATCAACCGTTTGCTGCGCTTTATGAGTAGACTTTTGGTTAATTAAGATGTCTTTAATTTGTGCTTCAACTTCTGACAAAGGTTTAACACTGGCTTCTTGGAATGTATTAAGACGTAGAACAAGGGCAACATCATCACTTACTTCAATTAAATCTGAGTTCATGTTCTCTTGTAAAACCAAGGCTGAAAAAGCAGCATCAATCACTCTCCCTTGCTCGAAAGGAGCACTATTACCAGAACGTAATAACCAAGGAGAGGTTTGTATGGCAACATTTACTTCCTCTGCGGCATCATCAAGACTATCTGGAAATTCAAAACTTATACGTGCCATTTCTTGTTGTAGGGTAAAGAATTTATCTTGTGCTTGGTCATTACTTAATTTAACCCGTAATTCAGTTTGTACATCAGCAAAAGCTTTCACAACTTCATTTTTATAATCGGTTAACTTCAATACATGATAACCAAAACTCGTCATAATTAATGGGCTGATATCACCCACATTAACTAGTGCTAATGCCGCATCATCAAAATTTTCTTCCATAACGCCAGGCTCTAACCACTCTAAATCACCACCCTTTTCACCACTAAAGGTATCATTTGAAACTTCTTTCGCCACGGCGGCAAAATCTTCACCTTGCTCAAGACGAGTTAAAACTGCCTGAGCTTGAACCTTCGCTGTATCGTCATCACCCGTAAACTCTATCAAAATATGCGCAATACGACGTTGTTCTCTGCTAGTGAAGCTAGAGAGGTTTCCTTGATAATACTGCGCTAAATCTTCATCTGTAAGCGTAATATCTTTGGCAATATCTGCAATATTCAAACGAATATAGTCTACTTTAACTCGTTCTTTATTTTCAAAACGACTTTGATTCGCTAAGTAATACCGATTAACTTCATCATCAGTTAACTCGATACTCGCTTTAAATTGCTGCGCTGAAATAGTCGCAAATCGAATATCACGCGTTTGATTTTGTAATGCCAGTTGTAATTTTTCTTGATAAGGTAAATTAAACTCAGTAGCAACTAGTGCTTGGCTTAATTGACGACGGATCATCTCTACACGTAAATAATCGCGAAAATCTGATGACTGGAAAAAGCCAGCTTGATTGATAATAGCTAGGTAACGATTATTATCAAACGTACCGTCTATTTGAAACTCTGGCATTTTTCGGATAGCCTCTTTTAAACGATTATCTGAAACACGAAGAGCAAGCACATCACTATTTTGGTCGATTAATTTTTCATTTATCAGATCATCCAAAATGCTCTGACGAAAGATAGCCATATAATTGGCATCATTTGATAACGTATCAAACATTTCACCAAATTGTTGTGCTACACGATTACGTTGCGCCTGATAGGCTTTATTAAACACCTGCTGGCTAATTGCCTCACCATTGACAGTGGCAACTGAAGTATCAGCTGAGTTGCTATAACTGCCAACACCGGCGACAGCAAAAGTTAAGATGATCAAACCAAGTACAATTTTTGCAGTCACCCCTTGAGATCTTTCACGAATTTTTTCTAGCATTGTTTTCTCTTTTTTAATACCTAAAAAATATAGGCTTAAGTATCTTTAAATTAAAGTTGCTCGCGATTTTAGCAGATGATAAGACCAAGTGCATTAATTTATTGACCACTTAGCGAGAATTAAAAGGCTTAGAGGCAAAGTATTGATTGAAGAGAATGGTTACTCCGGAGAATATGCTCCTGCATTCTCTAAGAAGCTACATCCTTGTAGCGTCCTTGTCAAAATCAATAACACCGCATTTAAGCCTTTTAAACTCGCCCTTGGGAGTTTATTAGCAAACTGATAACGGCACAAAATCACTTAAATAAAGCATAACTATGTTTAAGTAATTTTGTTTGTTCTAAGCTCGCTAATATAACTCTAAGTTGATCAATTAATTAGTGCCATTGGTATAAGCATTGCTTGAAGCACAACATGAGTTAAATTGAAGTTTATGTTGATGTTTCTATTTTCACCTAACTATAAAGTAAAAAACCACCTTAATTAGGTGGTTTTTTCTATCTGATATAACTGAGTCTACATTGGTAACTAGTTATACATTACACGCGTCTTTTAATGCTTTACCCGCTTTAAACGATGGTATTTTAGCCGCAGCAATTTGGATAGTAGCGCCCGTTTGAGGGTTACGACCTGTACGTGCCGCACGATCGCGTACAGAAAAAGTACCAAAACCAACAAGTGCTACTTGCTCACCATCTTTTAATTCATCCGTTACTGCGCCGATAAATGAATCTAACGCACGACCCGCAGCAGCTTTTGAAATATCTGCCCCAGCAGCAATTTTCTCTATTAGTTGAGATTTATTCACAGTATTTACCTCTTAAATTGTTATTATACAACGACATCCTTTTTCCTTATGTAAGCAATAAAAGATTATTTATCTGATTACTTGAAGCGTTGAGTTTAGAAAATATATCCTTGCTAAACTAGTCCACCAATTCATCTAAATAACACAGTGAATAAGGGGTCTAGCGATGTAAGCGTAGTTAACTTACCATAGTTTCAGCGTTTGAGAAGTAAAACTTCACTTTTTTATAAATATTTTAACTTTTTTAGCCTTTTCATATAAAAACAATCAAAAAAGTCTAAACTTTGAACACGTTACTTTTCAATTTTCCATTGTTCTACTGGGTGTTCAAGCGCAAGTGCGAGTACCTCATCTATCCATTTCACGGGGTGAATCGACAGATCAGCTTTAACATTTGCAGGTATTTCTTCTAAATCTCGTTCATTTTCATGGGGTATAATAACGGTTTTTATACCGCCACGATGTGCGGCAAGTAACTTTTCTTTTAAGCCGCCAATCGCGAGAACTTCACCACGAAGTGTAATTTCACCCGTCATGGCAACATCAGCTTTTACTGGATTACCGGTAAGGCTTGAAACTAGAGCAGTACACATGCCAACACCCGCACTCGGTCCATCTTTTGGTGTGGCACCTTCAGGAACATGAACATGAATATCACGTTTTTCATAAAAATCTTCATTAATACGAAGCTTTTCAGTGCGACTACGTACAACCGTCATAGCGGCTTGAATAGACTCTTGCATAACATCACCCAGTGAGCCGGTATAGGTAAGTTTACCTTTACCTGGAACTGAGGCTGTTTCAATGGTAAGTAATTCTCCACCCACTTGAGTCCAAGCTAAGCCGGTGACTAAACCGACTCGGTTCTTATCCTCAGCTTTACCGTAATCAAAACGTTGTACGCCCAAAAACTCATTAAGGTTATCTTGGTTAATAGTGACTTTCTTTAACTGTTTGTCGAGTAAAATAGCCTTGACCGCTTTACGGCATAATTTTGATATCTCACGCTCTAAACTACGTACGCCAGCTTCACGGGTGTAATAGCGAATAATGCCAACAATTGCACTATCTTCTATTTTTATTTCCCTTGCTTTTAAGCCATTACGCTCAATCTGTTTGTCGACGAGGTGACTTTTGGCAATATTTAATTTTTCATCTTCGGTATAGCCTGATAAACGAATAACCTCCATGCGGTCAAGCAATGGTCCTGGAATATCCATGCTATTAGACGTCGCAACAAACATTACATCAGATAAATCATAATCAACCTCAAGGTAGTGATCATTAAAGGTGGTATTTTGCTCTGGATCTAATACTTCAAGTAAAGCCGATGCTGGATCACCACGCATATCGGAACCCATTTTATCTATTTCATCCAATAAAAAGAGTGGGTTTTTAACCCCTACCTTTGATATTTTCTGAATTAATTTTCCCGGCAACGAGCCAATATAAGTACGTCTATGTCCACGTATTTCAGCTTCATCACGTACGCCACCTAATGCCATACGAACATATTTACGCCCTGTCGATTTAGCGATAGATTGACCAAGTGAGGTTTTACCTACGCCAGGAGGGCCAACTAAACAAAGAATTGGTCCTTTTAACTGACTGACACGCTGTTGTACGGCTAAATATTCTAGAATACGTTCTTTTACTTTATCTAAGCCATAGTGATCTTTATCAAGCACTTCCTGAGCAAGCGCAAGATTACGTTTTAATTTACTTCGTTTCGTCCAAGGCACATTTATCATGCAATCAATATAACTACGCACAACGGTTGCCTCTGCTGACATAGGAGACATCATTTTAAGTTTTTGAAACTCAGCAAGCGTTTTTTCCCTCGCTTCAGTCGGCATTTTCGCTTCATCAATACGCTTAGCCATTTGCTCAAGTTCATCGGGTGGTTCTTCACCTTCATTGAGCTCTTTTTGAATGGCTTTCATTTGCTCATTCAAGTAATAGTCACGTTGGCTTCTTTCCATTTGTTTTTTAACACGGGTACGAATTTTTCTCTCTATTTGCAGTAAGTCTATCTCACCTTCCATTAATGCCATCAAGAACTCTAAACGTAAATTAACATCTATAATTTCTAAAACTTTTTGCTTATCCGCTAGTTTCAGAGGCATATGTGCGGCCATTGTATCCGCAAGCTGTTCAGCTTCATCTATACCCGATACCGACGTGAGAACTTCAGGTGGAATTTTTTTATTAAGCTTTACGTAGCCCTCAAATTGAGAAATAGCTGAACGTATTAGTACTTCAATGTCATCACTGAGATCGGTATTAAGACTCACATATTCAATTTCAGCACTAAAATATTCTTCTGTCTCAATAAATTTTTTTATAACGGCTCGTTGTGCCCCTTCCACTAAGACTTTAACAGTGCCATCGGGAAGTTTTAACATTTGTAAAATAGTGGCTACGGTACCTGTTGTGTAGACATCTTCCGCGAGAGGATCATCAATAGAAGCATCCTTTTGCGCAACAAGGAAAACTTGCTTATCGTGCTCCATGGCAAGGTCTAGACAACGAATAGACTTTTCACGTCCAACAAAAAGTGGAATAACCATTTGTGGATAAACAACAACATCTCTTAAGGCTAAAACGGGGATCTCAACGACACCAGATAATTCTTTACTCATTGGGTACTCTTCTTGGGAATTGTTTTAATTGATAAAAAAATACAGCTATTAAATCTATATGGGGATAGGCTGTTCACTTTCAACAAGAGTTAAAAAATAAAAACAAAAACTCTGCGATCAAAAAAGCCTCAATCAGTCAGTAATTATAGCATTAATAATTACTGACTGATTGAGGCTAATAATACTACACCTAAGCTTTTACTCAGTGGTGTGACACTAAAAACACACTAATAGAGTAAAGTTACTTGGCAGCAACCTTCTCTTTCTTACTATCATAAATAACAATCGGCTTACTCTCATCTTTGATAGTGTTTTCATCAACAACTATTTTACTGACATTTTCCAGTGAGGGTAGTTCATACATGGTATCAAGCAAAACAGCTTCGACGATTGAACGTAAACCGCGAGCACCCGTTTTTCGTGCCATCGCTTTGCGAGCTATAGCGTGTAAAGCATCATCCCTGAACTCTAACTCAACATCTTCCATATCAAATAGTGCGGTAAATTGCTTAGTTAAAGCATTTTTAGGCTCTTGTAATATTTGAATAAGCGCGTCTTCATCCAGTTCACGTAATGTTGCTAACACGGGTAAACGCCCAATGAATTCAGGAATTAAACCGTATTTAACCAAATCTTGTGGTTCTACTTCAGCCAGCGTATCTGTTAATGATTTTTCTTGATCTTTGCCACGAACGTCAGCACCAAAACCAATACCCGTGCCACTATGATTACGCTGTTCAATAACCTTATCTAAACCAGAAAATGCACCACCACAAATAAACAGTATTTTAGACGTATCGACTTGCAAAAACTCTTGCTGTGGGTGTTTACGACCCCCTTGCGGAGGAACAGAAGCAACAGTGCCTTCAATAAGCTTTAATAACGCTTGTTGAACACCTTCACCTGAAACATCGCGAGTGATAGATGGATTGTCTGATTTACGTGAAATCTTATCGATTTCATCAATGTAAACAATACCACGCTGAGCTTTTTCTACGTCGTAATCACATTTCTGTAATAACTTTTGAATGATGTTTTCTACATCTTCACCGACATAACCAGCTTCAGTTAACGTGGTTGCATCAGCCATAGTAAAAGGCACATCTAACAACCGTGCTAGGGTCTGTGCTAAGAGCGTTTTACCACTACCTGTTGGTCCAATAAGTAAAATGTTACTTTTACCCAACTCAACACCATTATGCATATCACCATTACGTAATCGTTTATAGTGATTGTAAACCGCAACCGCTAATACTTTTTTCGCGTGATCTTGGCCAATGACATATTCATCTAGACTTTCACGAATCTCAATAGGAGAAGGTAATGCCTCTTTTTTTTCTTTTGGCGAAATTTCAGAAATTTCTTCGCGAATAATGTCGTTACATAATTCAACGCATTCATCACAAACAAATACTGACGGGCCAGCAATTAATTTACGTACTTCATGTTGGCTTTTGCCACAAAATGAGCAGTAAAGTAATTTGCCATTATCGCCACCTTTTTTAATATCGGTCATGCCCTACCTCTAAACATTTAAAACAAATAAATCCATTTATTTCCAGTCTATACACTGAGTATACACCGAAATCCTACTTATCGTTACGCTGTTCAAATACTGAATCAACTAAGCCATATTCAACCGCATCTTGTGCACTTAAAAAATTATCTCTATCGGTATCTTGAGATACTTGCTCTAATGATTTTCCAGTATGTTTAGCCATGAGGCTATTTAATTTTTCTTTAATGAATAAAATCTCTTTAGCATGAATTTCAAAATCAGATGCCTGCCCTTGAAAGCCTCCCAAAGGTTGATGAATCATTACCCGCGCATTAGGTAAACAATGACGCTTTCCTTTCTCACCACCTGATAATAAAAAAGCACCCATGCTAGCCGCTTGACCAATGCAAACGGTACTCACGTTAGGTTTAATAAAGTTCATGGTGTCATAAATAGCCATACCTGCGGTGACTGAGCCACCTGGGGAGTTTATGTATAAATGAATATCTTTATCTGGACTTTCTGATTCTAAGAACAATAACTGCGCTATGATCAAATTAGCCATATGATCTTCAACTTGACCACAGAGAAATATTATACGCTCTTTTAATAATCGTGAGTATATATCATATGAACGTTCGCCTTTCGGCGTTTGTTCAACAACCATTGGCACTAAAGCACTTTCAATATCGCTAGCATTATCTTGTGATGAAACTTGCGATGTTCTTTGTGATGTAATTTGAGAGTTAAACAAGAGTATTCCTTACCTTAAACAAATAGAAATGGTCTGTACGTTGCCATACAAACCACTAAACGTAAGCGATCGCTAAGTCTATTGTCAATGTAAAACGACGATAAACTTTTTCTTTACTTAATATTACTTGGCTTCTGGGTTCATTATTTCATTGAAACTAGCTTTTTTATCAGAAACCTTTGCTTGTGCAACCAAAAGTTCTACCGCTTGCTCTTCTAATGCAACATTTTGCATTTGTTGCATAAGCTCTTTGTTTTTAGCATAGTATTCAATAACTTCCTTAGGATCTTCATAAGCAGAAGCCGCAGATGTAATTAATTCATTCACTTTAGTTTCATCAACTTTTAGTGTGTTTATTTTAATCACTTCGCCTAGCAGTAAACCAATCTTAACACGACGTTCCGCTTGTTCGGTAAACATTTCAGTGGGAAGTTCTGGCAAGTTCTTCGGATCCATTTGCCCTTGAAAACGTTGCATAGCTTGTTGGCGTAATACATCAACTTCTTGAGCGACTAATGCTGTAGGTAAACCAACGTCATGTCCCGCAAGTAAAGCATCGATAACTTGTGTTTTAACTTTAGCTTTAACCGCTTGTGTTAATTCACGAGACATATTCTTTCTTACTTCAGTACGTAGTGCTTCAACACCACCTTCATCAACACCGAAAAGCTTGGCAAAGTCTTCATCAATTTTAGGTAAAATTTGACCTTCTGTTTTATGAACAACAATATCAAACTCGGCTTCTTTACCTTTAAGGTTTTCAGCATGGTAATCGTCTGGGAAAGTAACTTGAATCGTTTTCTCTTCGCCAACTTTCATACCCGTCACGGCTTTTTCAAAACCGGGGATCATTCGACCAGCACCCAGCTCTAATTCAAAACCTTTAGCTTTACCACCGTCAAACTCTTCACCATCTATGCGACCAGTAAAATCAAGCGTTAGCTTATCGCCTTTCTTCGTTTTACGTTTGTTTTCTTTCCATGTTTGATGCTGCTTTTGTAAGGTAACAAACATTTCATCTAAATCTTTATCCGTTACTTCTACTTTTGGACGCTCAATAGCTATTTTATCTAAATCTTTTAATTCAACTTCAGGGTAAACCTCAAAAGTTGCTTCAAACTCTAATGCTTTACCGTCTTCATTACTTGTCGCAACAAATGAAGGGCGACCCGCTGGATTGATTTTTTCGGCGACAATGGCATCAACGAAGTTACGCTGCATAATTTCACCCGCAACTTCTTGGCGTACAGATTTACCGTAACGTTTTTGAATGACAGACGGTGGTACTTTACCTGGACGGAAACCGTTAATACGCTGTGTTTTACTAATTTGACGAAGACGATTCTTAACTTCTACATCTACTTTTTCGGCGGGAACAGAAATAGTCAGGCGACGTTCCAAACCTTGTGTAGTCTCTACTGAAACTTGCATTTATATACCTCAAAAACTTAGCGTACTACGCTTTTATACACCAATTGTTAGCCAACACTTTTGATAAAGTTTACCAAATTGCTGGCAAAATGATGCCCTATTAAAAATATGATGCCGAATTATAGCGAGGCAAAAAAAAAGTTGCAAGGTGTAAGTTTTAACCAAAAGCTAAATTGTTGGATATTTAGCTTAATTCTTTAATTTTATTCCCGTTTAGGACTTTATATAAAATCGTATTTTAAGCTAATCAAAAAGTAAGCGGAGAGAGATAGTTATTACGAATTGAATAATGGTGACGAAAATAGAGTGATGAATTAAACTCAATACAACAGAAGATATTACTAGAGGGGTTAAATAAAGATTTGTGTGATTTTTATTAAATAGAATAAAAGTGGTCGGTGATGCAAGATTCGAACTTACGACTGAACTTGATGACACCCAAACCATTCTCACTCATCTCACTATCTTCAAAGAAAACTGAAAATAAAAGTGGTCGGTGATGCAAGATTCGAACTTACGACTGAACTTGATAACACCCAAACCATTTCCACTCATCTCACTATCTTCAAAGAAAAACTGAAAATAAAAGTGGTCGGTGATGCAAGATTTGAACTTACGACTGAACTTGATAACACCCAAACCATTTCCACTCATCTCGCTATCTTCAAAGAAAAACTGAAAATAAAAGTGGTCGGTGATGCAAGATTCGAACTTGCGACTGAACTTGATGACACCCAAACCATTCTCACTCATCTCGCTATCTTCAAAGAAAACTGAAAATAAAAGTGGTCGGTGATGCAAGATTCAGACTTGCGACTGAACTTGATGACACCCAAACCATTTTCACTCATCTGCTATCTTCAAAAAAGCTGAAAATAAAAGTGGTCGGTGATGCAAGATTCGAACTTGCGACTGAACTTGATGACACCCAAACCATTCTCACTCATCTCACTATCTTCAAAGAAAACTGAAAATAAAAGTGGTCGGTGATGCAAGATTCGAACTTGCGACCCCTTGGACCCAAACCAAGTGCGCTACCAAGCTGCGCTAATCACCGATATTTTTTTAAATTCGTCATAATCAGGAAGTAATAATGTGAGGATGGGGTGGCTAAAGGGACTTGAACCCTCGACAACCGGAATCACAATCCGGGGCTCTACCAACTGAGCTATAGCCACCATAACCTATTCCATACCAAAGTATGGCGCGCCCTGCAGGATTCGAACCTGCGACCCACGCCTTAGAAGGGCGTTGCTCTATCCAGCTGAGCTAAGGGCGCACATTTCCTACAAAGCATAAGCACTTATATTATAAAATAAAAGTGGTCGGTGATGCAAGATTCGAACTTGCGACCCCTTGGACCCAAACCAAGTGCGCTACCAAGCTGCGCTAATCACCGATTTATGCTGTTGTCACAAGCAGTAAACTGTCTCGTTTCAACGGGTGCGGATATTACCGATTTGCTTAACCTCAGTCAAACCTTTTTTATAAATAAATCACTGTTCGCTTACTTTTAACGCAAGTCGATGGATTGTTCTTCGCTGATGGTGGCATGGATAATTGACTTAATTATACTCTTTATTTGCTATGGGTTACTGAAAAAGAAGGAGCATTTATTCAATATACAAAGTAAACCTACAACATGAATGTAGATTATGGCAAAATAGCTGTGTTTATTATCACTTAAATTCAAGGTCTACATCATCGTTATGACAGCATCATTGATTGATGGCAAAGCAATTGCCAAGCAGCTTAGAGATTCAGTTAAAGAAAAGGTTAGTCTTCGCATTAATAATGGCCAAAGAGTGCCTGGTTTAGCCGTTATCTTAGTAGGAACAGATCCCGCCTCACAAGTTTACGTTGGCAGTAAACGTAAAGCATGCAAAGAGGTTGGCTTTATCTCACGATCATATGATTTACCCAATACAACCTCTGAGCAGGAGCTATTAACCTTAGTCAGTGAATTAAATAACGATAACGAAATAGACGGAATCTTAGTGCAATTACCGTTACCTGAAGGTTTAAATGCTAATTTAATTATTGAGCACATAAACCCCCTTAAAGATGTGGATGGTTTTCATCCATCGAATGTCGGTAAGTTAGCCTTAAGACAGCCGGGTTTACGACCTTGTACCCCCAAAGGTATTATGACTTTAATAAAATCCACAGGTGTTGAACTTAAAGGTTTAGATGCACTTGTTATTGGCGCTTCAAACATTGTTGGCCGCCCAATGTCTCTCGAGTTATTACTGGCTGGTTGTACCGTTACCACAACCCATCGTTTTACTAAGGATTTAGAAAGTAAGGTAAAATGTGCCGATCTTATTGTGGTTGCGGTAGGAAAAGCAGGTTTTATTCCTGGTGATTGGATTAAAGAAGGAGCCATTGTACTTGATGTAGGTATCAACCGTTTAGATAACGGTAAATTAGTTGGTGATGTTAACTTTACCTTGGCAAAAGAAAAAGCATCCTATATAACACCCGTCCCTGGTGGTGTTGGCCCCATGACAGTAGCAAGCTTAATTGAAAACACCCTACTGGCCTGTGAACAGGCAGTTCAGTAGGCACGGTAGAAATTGATTCAAGTTAAAGCTGATTACCTTATGCTTTACGCCATGTTGTTTTACCTGCACTGTCTTCTATCACTATATTCATCGCATTAAGTTTATCACGTGCATCATCGGCAAGTGCCCAATCTTTATCAATACGAGCTTGATTACGCTGTACAATAAGCGCTTCAATTTGTGCAACTTCATCATTATCGTTGTCACCCTGTAAAAAATCAGCGGGGTCAAGCTGTAGTAAACCAACAATACCGCCTAGAGTAACTAAAGTAGAGGCTAATTCACTGGCTAATAGGATTTTGTTATCCGCTTTTGCTACATTAAGCGCTTTGGATAGTTCAAATAAAACAGCTAACGCTTGTGGCGTATTGAAATCGTCATCCATCGCTTGGCTAAATTCTTTAACAAAATTTGAATCTCTATCTAAAGAATAATCACTTTGTCTATTTACATCACGTAGTGAAGTATAAATTCGCTCTACCGAGGATCTCGCTTGCGTTAAGTTATCAGTAGAGTAATTTAATTGGCTACGATAATGACCAGTCGTTAAGAAAAACCGCACAGTTTCAGCATCATATTGTGCTAATACGTCGCGTATAGTAAAAAAATTGCCTAATGATTTAGACATTTTTTCTTGATCAACCTGCACCATCCCCGTATGCATCCAGTAATTCACATAGGGGGTATTAAGCGCACAACAGCTTTGAGCTATTTCATTTTCATGATGAGGGAACGTTAAGTCAGATCCACCGCCATGAATATCAAAATGGTGACCTAGCTCTTTAGCATTCATAGCTGAACATTCAATATGCCAACCTGGACGCCCTTCGCCCCAAGGAGATAACCATCTTGGTTCGCCCGGTTTAGCTGATTTCCATAAGACAAAGTCAAGCGGGTTGTTTTTATGTTCATCAACTTCAACACGAGAACCTGATTGAAGTTGTTCAAGGTTTTGACCGCTCAGTTTACCGTAATCAGCATAGCTAGAGACATCAAATAAAACATCTCCCTGTCCCGTTGACTTGGCATTTTCTCCGGCAACATAGGCATGTTTTTTGGCAACTAAAGATTCAATCATGGTAATGATCTCATCCATGTGCGTTGTAACTCGGGGCTCTAAATCAGGCCTTGTCATATTAAGCGCATCAAAATCTTGATGCATTGCTGCGATGGTACGTTCAGTTAAGGCTTCAGGTGTTTCATTATTTTCTTTAGCCCGATTAATTATTTTATCTTCAACATCAGTGATGTTACGGACATAATTAACATCATAGCCTGAGAACCGTAAATATCGGGCAATATTATCAAAGCTGATGTATGTACGAGCATGCCCTATATGGCATAAGTCATAAACGGTGCAACCACAAACATATAAGCCTACTTTACCTGGGATGATCGGTGTAAAGATTTCTTTTTGACGACTTAAAGTGTTGTAAATCTGCAACATGATATTTTATGACTCCTACTGAGTAGCTTGTTTTAAAACGGTATTGAACTTATATTGGCTGATATTTACTAATATAAGACAAGTACAACTAAATAAGCGGTAGATTGTACCTGAACAAGCCTAAAGGATCATCAAGACTAATGCACTTTATCGGAAGTTAGCGTACAATTATCGGCAATTAATTTATGATAATGAAAATAGAGACTAATATGATCACACTTAAAACAACCCTTGGCGATATTAAAATTGAATTAGACTTCGACAATGCTCCAAATACTGCAAAAAACTTCCAACAATATGTTGAAGAAGGTCATTACAACGGCACAGTATTTCATCGTGTGATCAAGGGGTTTATGGCACAAGGCGGCGGTTTTGCTCCTGGCTTAGAAGAAAAGGAAACTCGTGCGAGTATCCAGAATGAAGCCAACAATGGTTTAAGCAATAAACTGGGTACGTTAGCCATGGCGCGCACTCAAGAACCACATTCAGCTTCCTCACAGTTTTTCATCAACTTAACCGATAATAACTTCTTAGATTTCACCAGTGAATCAACGCAAGGTTGGGGATATTGTGTGTTTGGTAAAGTGGTTGAAGGCATGGACATTGTTGATAAAATGGCCTTAGTAGACACGGGTAATTTTCACGGCCATGGTGATGTACCTAAAGATGACATAGTCATTGAATCGGCACTTGTTGAGTAACCTTAGTAAACAATGGTTAACGACAATAATTCCGCCATAACTTACTTTATTGCGGATTTACATCTCAGTGAAAACAGGCCTGATATTAGCGCCTGTTTTTTACAGTTTCTAAAAAATGAAGCCGTTAACGCTGAAAAACTTTATATCCTTGGTGATTTATTTGAAGCTTGGCTTGGAGACGATGACGATAGCCCTTACCTTAACACTTTGGCTAAGGCGTTAACTACGCTGAGTCACTCAGGTACTCAAATTTTTTATATTCACGGCAATAGAGATTTTTTATTAGGTAAACGCTATGCTAAAAAAGCCAGTATGCAATTACTCAGTGAAGTTGAACTTATTGACCTTTATGGTCAGTCTGTTGTGATAATGCACGGCGATACGCTATGCACCCGTGACATTGATTATCAAGCCTTTCGAAAAAAATCACGTTCATGGTGGTGGCAAGCAGCGGTAAAAAGTTTACCTTTATTTATCCGCAAAAAAATGGCGGCAAACTATAGAAAAAAAAGTGCTGCTGCCACGGCAATGAAATCACAAGAAATTATGGATGTTACCGAAAGTGAAGTCATTAAATGTCTTGAGACATATCGCAGTCAACTCTTAATTCATGGCCACACGCATAGGCCCGCAGTTCATAATATTATCGCTAATAAAAACAATGCTCAACGAATAGTATTAGGAGATTGGTACGAACAAGGGGTTTGGTTAAAAGTAACCCCTGATTCAATAGAATTGTTGAATCAGCCTTTAACTTAGCCTTGATGATAACTCTAGCGATTATACTGAGATATCTGTATTAATAAATATCTCCGCTAGCATTCATACCGTAATGTCCCTCTGTTTATACTCGGACTCAATGCAGTTTACATCCTTTATATTGGCCGCCCGGAATGAAATTTAAAGTCTTCATCCGACGAGGTTATTAAGTCAGCTTCAACCGTAGCAAAATAGGCAATACGTTCACTAATATCAATATCCTTACCCGCGACCTGTTTGGCAAGTGTTAAGTAATCTTGATAATGACGTGCTTCAGACCTTAATAAAGAAATATAAAACCTATTCAAATCCTCATCTAAATGTGGCGCTAGTTTAGCAAAGCGTTCACATGATCGAGCTTCAATGTAAGCACCGATAATCAATTTATCAATTAAAGCATTGGGCTCATAAGTTGTAACATGCTTCATCATTCCTTTCGCATAACGACCGGCAGTTATGCCATCAAAAGGAATATCACGTTTTACCATAATTTCCAACACTTGATAAAAGTGATGTAACTCTTCTTTTATCAGTAAAACCATTTTATCAATAAGATCTTGACTGTAAGGTGAGTTGTTTTTGGGCAAGATAGCTTTAGATAAGTTATTTTTATTAGCTAATGATTGTAAGTCACCTTTTTTTCGGTATAAAAAATCTTCATAAGGTTGAAACCATTCAAATAATATTTTACTACTTTCTTTATCAACAGCATATTTACGAATAAGAAACATCGCGGTCTGCCCAGCCTTTAATTCACAGGCCAAATGGTCTCGTAAAATTGTCGGCAGATTTTCTGGCTTTTTCGCTTCATTAATCCATTCGTCGGGTGTTTCACATTGTAAAAAAAGTCTAATAGGGGCTAATAACTGCTCTGTGGACACAAAAACCTCGAAAATAATTTATCAATAAGTAAACGATTTTACCATGAGTTATACCAATTTCACTAAGTTTCTCCCACTCAGCGAGATTTAAAAGGCTTAGAGGCAAGGCATTGATTGAAGAGAATGGTTATTCAGGAGAATATGCTCCTGCATTCTCTAAGAAGCTACATCCATGTAGCGTCCTTGTCGAAATCAATAACGTAGCATGTAAGCCTTTTAAAATTGCCCTTTGGGCGTTTGTCAGCACTTCGATAATCGCATAGAATTCCTTTAATATAGAGTGACTATAGACAAAAAAATTCTATTTATTTTCAAAGCACTGACAAGCTCTGAGTGAGAATTAATTTAATGGAAATGGTATAAGAATATGGCACTAAAAATTTTAGACTCATGCATTAACTGTGATATGTGTGATCCTGAATGTCCCAATGGTGCAATCAGCCTAGGTGATGAAATTTATGAGGTAGATGTAGATAAATGTACTGAGTGTGTCGGTCATTATGACAAACCTACCTGTGTAAGTGTGTGCCCTATTGACTGTGTCACTCCCGATCCTGATAACATCGAAGATGAAGATACTTTACTGGCAAAATTTATTAACTTGTACACCTAAAGCTGAACTCAGGATAAGCAGTACTTGCTCAGCATTCTCTGGTATCTGAACAATCCGCGTTAAAACGTAGATAAAGAGACCTTATTGCTAAACATTTCGCTTTGAAAAGCGAAGGGGTTTTAGAGGGCTAGCCTTCACGCTATATTGACCCTTTCCTTTACTAAAAGAGGTGCTACCGCTTTCATTATTAACGGGTTGGTAATTTAATATTAGCTAAAAACTCATCAACCTCATGGTTATTCTTCAATAACATTGCCCGAGTGACAATATCTTTGGTTAAGTGCGGTGCAAACCTTTCAATAAAGTCAAACATGTAAGCACGTAAAAAACTACCTCTTCTAAAGCCAATTTTAGTGGTGCTGGCTTTAAATAAGTGGCTCGCATCAATAGCAACAAGATCACTATCTATGCGTGCATCAATGGCCATTGAGGCAATTACGCCTACACCAATGCCCAAACGCACATAAGTTTTAATAACGTCAGCATCTGTTGCTGTAAAAGCTATTTTAGGTTTTTCTCCTGCCGCATCAAAGGCAGCATCGAGATCTGAACGTCCAGTAAAACCGAAAACATAAGTCACCAGTGAATATTTAGCAATATCATGTATCGTGATATTTTCTTGCTTTGCTAAGGGGTGATCAGGACGAACAATAATACTTCGATTCCAATGATAACAAGGAAGCATTACCAAGTCGTTATACAAGTGTAGAGATTCTGTCGCAATAGCGAAATCTACATGACCTTTAGCCGCCAAATCACTTATTTGTGCAGGTGTCCCCTGAGACATATGTAATGAGACTTTACTATATCGCTTAAGAAAACCCTGAATAACATCGGGTAAGGCATAGCGAGCTTGGGTATGAGTGGTAGCAATACGTAACTTCCCTTCATCGGGCTGAGTATGCTCTCGAGCAACCGCTTTAATGCCTTCAACTTTCGCAAGGATTTCTATTGCGATGTCTATCACGCTCTGACCGGCCTCTGTGACATGAGTTAGGTGCTTACCGCTACGACCAAAAATTTGAATACCTAATTCATCCTCAAGCATTCTGACTTGTTTAGAAATACCGGGCTGTGAAGTAAACAAACTATCGGCTGTAGCAGAAACATTTAAATTGTTATTTAATACTTCAACGATATAGCGCAGTTGCTGTAATTTCATATAAAACTCAAGTCACATTAGTAGAGGTGATATTTTTAACATTCTTAGACTAAAATAATATACTTAATCATAAATTTATTCCATAATATTTTAATTGTTTTTTGCTCTTTTTACATTAATTGTGTAACTAGTTCTATGCTAAACAGAACATTTTTTGTAAACTATATAAGTAGTTTATCTATTCAAGAGAGTCTTAAATGGTTGGTATTATTGTTGGATTAATTATTACTTTAATCGTTATGGTTGTTGCTGTGACAGCCATTCAACAAAATCAAGAAAGAGTGGCAGCAGAAAAACGTATTAAAGTCACTAAACAAAAAGCAATTATTGATGAAAACGAGCAGCTAAAGCTTAATTTAGCAAACCTACCCAGTAACCAAAATATTGTCAATATATTAAATCGCCGTAGTTTAAATGCCGCCAAAAACATGCTGCAGCTTATGCCTGAAGTAAAATTTATAAAAAACAGGGTGCAGGAATTAACGGCCCAACTAAAGGCATCTGGAGACTCTGAAAAAAAACAAAGCACACCGGATGGGGAAGAAAAAAATTTCACTTTACCAGAGAGTGAACAACAACTGGTCGGTATCTTACAATCGATTAAGAAATTACGTCTGGTGCTTAATGCAGAGAAAAACAAAGGTGTTTTAGATGTTAAAACGTTTACTCAAGAAGACCATAATTTAGCGGGTATTCAATTAAAAATTAATATTGAAAGCCTTACTAAGCGCGGTAAGCAAGCGTTTAGCAAAGGAATGCTTGGCTCTGCTAGGCAATACTTCGAGAAAGCCTTACAAAGCCTTACAAGTAGCACAGTAAGGAATAATTATGTAACGACTAAACAAGCTGAAATTACTCAGCAGTTAAAAGACATTGGCAATGCCCTGAAAAATACTAACGCTAAAGATGCAGAAAACAAATCAAAAGATGAAGAGAGCGACGTCGATTTATTATTTCAACCAAAGAAAAAATGGTAGTTCATACGCGATCATTTTAATGCCAGCATATCTCTCATTTTTAACTTGTTAAGATTGCAACCCTGTGACCCTAATCAACACGATTAACTTACCTAGTTTTCTCCGCCGAACAATGAAAGCCTATGCTTTAAAAGCTCATATTAGAGAATTGGGCTGTGAATTAAACCGTATTGGCCGCTCAAGAAACTGGCAATTAAAAGCTGATTTTAGCCAACTACAGAGTATCATTGAATTTATAGAACAAGAACACGAAGAAAGCTGGTTTTGGCTGGCGAAATTACTTAAAAAAGAATATCAATATTCAAGTCATGAAAACCTATTGCAACTAGCCTCTCGCCTAGATAACATTACTATTACCGCATTAATAGCAAAAACTGATTGTACTTTGGCACAAGCAAGAAAAGTGCTAGATCAATTAGAAGGCTTAGATTAACATGGCAATGTAGTTTACTCAGGAGCTCTTTGTCAGCGTCATCTTCGAAGTCTCTAGTCGAAGATCCATTGCATTTTAGAGACTGGATCCCCGATTAAAACATCACGGGGATGACGATCCTGAGCCAAGTGCATAGGCACTTAGATTAATGCCATATGGCACAAACCATTAGCCATCACTCATAAATAACAAACACAAATCACGAACAAAAAAATAGACACCTCAGGTATCTATTTATTTTATTCAAACATGGCTTTGACACTGCCTATGTCGATTTTTCAGTCTCTTTCTTCACCGCAGCTTTACTTGCAGGTTTTTTGGCCGCTTTCTTCTTAGCCACTTTCTTCTTTGGAATATCTTCAACCCATTTTCCGTCAATATACTTAGCGGTCCATCCCGTCGCTTTTGGCTTGTCTTCTGTAACAATTTCAGTCATTACATACTGCTCTTTAGTTTTTCGACTATAGCGAACAACACTAAGGTTGCCTACATTATCTTCTGTTGGTGCATCGGCAAGGTAGTAGAACTTAGATGATATTCTATCTCTAAAGCGCTGTAACTCAGCAACTTTGGGGGCTCTGGTTTCTCTCGACCGAGGAAAGGTATGAGCGGCTAAAAAGATACCAGCCGCGCCATCTCTTAAGACAAAGTGTGCTTCAGATTTTTCACATTTAAGCTCAGGTAGTTGCACAGGATCCTCTTTCGGTGGCGCAGCTTCGCCACTGGCTAAGAGCTTACGCGTATTTTTACAATCGTCACTGGTACAATCAAAGTACTTACCAAAGCGACCTGATTTCAACTCCATAGCCGCTTGACAACGATCACACTCTAAAATGGGGCCATCATAGCCTTTAATTTTAAAGGTCCCTTGTTCAACTTCAATTCCTTCACAAATAGGGTTATTCCCACAAACGTGTAGTTTTCTCGTTTCATCAATCAGATAACTATCCATCGCAGTATTACATTTTTTACAACGATGCATTGCACGCAAGGCTTCCGTTTCCTGATCTTCAGCTAAAACGCTAACGGCTTCTTCCCCTGGCGTTAAGTTCATTGTTTTAGTACAACGCTCTTTAGGTGGTAATGCATAACCAGAACAACCTAAAAACACACCAGTAGATGCCGTTCTAATGCCCATTTTACGGTTACACGTTGGACAATCAATATCAGTCAATACCGGGTTGTTATTTGGCATTCCACCCTCGGCTGAATCTTGATTAGCAAGCGCTAACTTTTTACTGAAATTCTTATAAAAGTCATCCAGTACATCTTTCCAGTTAACTTTCCCTTCAGCGATGCCATCTAATTCTTGCTCCATATTAGCGGTAAAATCATAGCTCATCAGTTTTTCAAAACTAATTGATAAACTATCAGTAATTATTTCACCCATTTTTTCGGCATAAAAACGTTTTTTATCTAAACGTACGTAACCTCTATCCTGAATGGTTGAAATAATGGAGGCATAGGTTGAAGGTCTTCCGATTGAACGTTTTTCTAACTCTTTAACTAAAGATGCTTCGCCAAAACGTGCCACAGGTTTAGTAAAGTGCTGGGTTGGCTCAAGCACATCTAATGTCAGTACTTCGCCTACTTTTAGATCCGGTAAATGTTTATCATCACCTTTACTTAATTGTGGATGAACTTTAGTCCAGCCATCAAATTGCATCACACGCCCTTTGGCTTTTAAATCAAAGGTAGCTGCGCTAATGGTTAATGTACTTACCGTGTAACGTGCAGCTGTCATCTGACAAGCAACAAATTGACGCCAAATTAATTCATAAAGTTTTTTTGCATCGGCTTCAATGCCTTCAAGTAAAGCACCAACAAGTTTGACATTAGACGGGCGAATTGCTTCATGCGCTTCTTGCGCCCCCGCTTTAGAGCCGTATAACTTTACTTTTTCAGGTAAGTAATTCTCACCAAAATTATCACCGATGTAATTGCGACACATTGCCACGGCATCTTTACTTAAATTTGTTGAGTCGGTACGCATGTAAGTGATATGACCCGCTTCATATAAGCGCTGAGCCAAACCCATAGTGCGTTTAACGCCATAACCTAATTTAGTACTTGCCGCTTGCTGTAGTGTCGAGGTAATAAAGGGGGCTGACGGGGTGCTTTTTGATGGTCTATCTTCACGTTTACTCACCGCATAATCGGCATTTTGCAGTATCGATAGTGCTTTATCCGTATCCGCTTTATTCGTTGGTTTAAATGCTTTACCACTTTCGTGGGTTACATCCAACGCCAAAACTTCCCCAGTCCCCGCATGTGTATCAGCGGTTACTTCCCAAAATTCTTCGGGTACGAACGCTTTAATTTCACGTTCACGTTCAACAACTAACTTTACTGCGACTGATTGAACACGGCCAGCAGATAATCCCCGGGCAACTTTTTTCCATAATAATGGGCTGACCATAAAGCCAACCACACGATCGAGAAAGCGCCTTGCTTGCTGAGCATTAACGCCAGGCATACTCAATTTACCAGGTGTTGCAAAGGCCTGCTGAATTGAAGCTTCCGTTATTTCATTAAAGACAACTCGGCGAAATCTTTTATCTTCGCCGCCAATGAGCTCTTTTAAATGCCAAGCAATCGCCTCTCCCTCGCGATCCAAATCGGTTGCGAGATAAATAATGTCTGCTTTCTCTGCGAGTTTTTTAAGCTCAGCAACAACTTTTTCTTTACCTGGCAGTATTTGATAATTGGCTGCCCAGTTTTTCTCTGGGTCAATTCCCATACGATTGACTAGCGATTGTTTATCACGTTTAGCTTTATATTTAGCTTTGGCTGCGGGTGCCATTTTTCGCACTTCAGCGGGAGACTTAACCGGCACTTTTTTACCTGTGCTGCTGTGTGGAAGATCACGAACATGACCCACACTCGACTTTACAATAAAGTCTTTACCTAAATATTTATTAATTGTTTTCGCTTTGGCTGGCGACTCGACAATAACCAATGATTTTGCCATAAAAATTTCAAATCCTTTAAATAAAGACAAATTGTTTTTTGTCTATTTACTCAAACGCTAATCTAGCCCATAAAAGTGCGAGAATACTTATTGTGACCTTGCTAGCGATATAAAAATATTTTTTAACCTTAACCTCTGCATAACTCTTTATAGGTATATCTATAAATATGCAAACTGACAAGTAATTCTTTTACTTCATAGAAAACGCTGTACACCCCGTTACTGTTTTTAGCTGTAAGAGAGTGGCTATACGTTTTCGAAGAATACTTATCTCATAAGAAGATAATGGCTTATATTCGACGTTATGGATTTGATCAAAGATGCTACACAGAGAGAGTGCCTTAGAGTGTGTATAATACGTCACAGGAAGGTTACTTAGTCAATAATGTAGAAACATATTATCCTGAGCTTATTTCTTCTAAGCTTATTCCCCTGAGTAATCACTCTCTTTAATCATGCCTTGCCACTGAGCCTTTACTTTTTTTCTAAGAGCTCATTTTCTTATACGTCTATGCCATGACCATGGTGCGCCTGACCATAACGTCCCTACTTTAAGCGGCAATCATAATCGACTTTTCAATAAAACATAAGGGTATATTGTTAAAAAAACACAAATAATGTGTGGATTAAGGCGTATCAACGCCATTAAATCGCCTTTACCTTGACAAATCAGCCTGTCATTTTAGTTTGGCCGTGCACACCATCAGCGGTATTTTACCTTGTCAAAAAATCACAATAACGCATCAAGAGTCTATTGATTAGGATCAGATCATAAA
>JBAHZW010000140.1:0-14902 GCA_037132835.1 Colwellia sp.
AGATCTCGCGCTTTCTGCCGCTATTATAGCCTTAGGTAAGGCGTTAAGCTTAGATGTGATTGCCGAAGGAGTAGAAACAGAAGCGGTGGCTAATGTACTTAGTTCTTTAGCTTGTCCGTACGTACAAGGTTACTTATATGCGAAACCAATGCCTTTATGATGTTGTTATTAAAGATAGCGGTGAGTAAAATTTGATGTTTGACATTGTTATCGCTTTCCTTGAGCCAATACATCAGAGCGATTTAATAACATGCCTATGTAGTTTACTCAGGAGCTCTTTGTAAGCGTCATCTTCAAAGTCTCTCATTGAAGATCCATTGCGCTTTAGAGCTGGATCCCTGATTAAAACACCACGGGGATGACGATCTTGAGCCGAGTGCATAGGCACGTTAAATTCTGACTTTCTTTAGATAAACCTTGCTGCATTGAAGAATATAGCGATAATCGGGCAAGGTTTTATTTGCTGAGTTGATAAAGTGCAATTATTAGAGATAACTTGTTTAGGAAAAACACTACGGTTAGAAGGTTCGATGGCCGGTTGGCAACAACTTTTTTGGGATGGACAATGTGTCTCTCAAATTGATGCTACAGCCGACAGTGAGCAATTTTCACATCAATTTTCTTTGAAAAGTGAAGAAGGTGAGGTAAATGTTGAGCTGAGTGGCTTGCTACAATGGCAACCTTTTTTACTTGAATTTCAATTACACGTCAATGGCGATGTACTTGCTGAAAATACCCTTCATGAAAAAGACATAGAGCAACGTCATATATCACCCGGTAAAAAGCAGCCGATTAAATTTAGTTTTATTGGTATGGCGGGTCTTGGCCTCAAATTGTTAAAAAGTGCCAAGGTTATTAAAGTGCTATTTGCTGCTGGAAGCTTAGCGGCTTATAGTTGGTTATTCTCCATTGAGTTTGCCATCGCGTTAGTGCTCTGCCTTGTCTTTCACGAGTATGGTCATATTAAAGCAATGAAATATTTTGGCTTAAAAACCAAAGGCATTTATCTTATTCCCTTTGTTGGTGGGCTTGCACTCAGTGATGATAAAATAAATACTCGTTGGCAAGATATTGTCATTTCAATCATGGGGCCATTTTTCGGCTTGATACTCTCCATTGTGTGTTTAGTAGGGTATTGGCTTACTGACATAGAAATACTCGCTGGCTTAGCGGTATTTAATGCGCTACTTAATTTATTCAACATGTTGCCCGTATTGCCTTTAGACGGTGGTCATGTGCTGAAAAGTATCGCTTTTTCAATTAACTCTCGGGTTGGTATAGTGGTTTGTATCTTAGGGGCCGCCTTGGGTGTTTACATCAGTTACTATTTTGGCTTGGCGCTGTTAGGCTTTTTACTCGCCATTGGCAGTATTGAGATATTTTTTGAATATAAACGCCGACACTTAAGTGAGCTACTGCCGCTTAATCGTTATGCCCAAATCGTTTCTATCTTGTGGTATATCCTTACCTTAGGTGGTCTAAGTGCCATTATTTGGTTGGTGGGTCAAACGGGTAATGATGCTTTGTCACTACCACTTAAGATACTGGCTAGCTAGTTTTATTGAAAAAGCCTCGGCATTTATTATCCGAATTTAGGATTAACTGTGGAGGTTTTTTTTAACATGCTTATGTAGCATACTCAGGAACACTTTATAAGCGTCATCTTCGAAATATCTAATCGAAGATCCATTGCGCTTTAGAAACGGGATCCCCGTATTAAAACACCACGGGGATGACGATCCTGAGCCAAATGCATAGGCATGTTTTTTAATGGAATATCGATTTTATTTTAGGTGTTCTTTTAAAAATTTTGATATTTCCGTTAAGGCTTGTAAGCGTGTTTCAGTATAGCTGAGATAATGATCATCTTTGTCTAGTTCAACTAAGGTACTGTCTTTATTATTATCTTGCAGTGCTTCATGCATATCACTTGATTGTGCAAATGACACCGTGCCATCATGCTCTGAATGAATTAACAATACCGGTGCTTTAACGTTAGCCACATGGTTAATAGGAGAGATTTCTTTTAATAAGGTATTTTTATCGGCTTTATTGACAATAACATTGTCCCAGTACGACAGAGCCCAATGATCTTTACCATATTTTTGTTTCTTTTTAGCTAACATCATCTCAACGTCAGATATACCATTAATAGAAACAATACATTGATATAGGTTGGGTGCAAAAACACTTGCGGCTAATGCGGCATAACCGCCATAACTTGCACCAACAATACAGACACGTTCTGGATCGGCATAGCCTTTTTTGACCACTGCCGCTAAGGCATCAGTTAAGTCTGATTGCATTTTTTTGCCCCATTCACCACGACCCGCATTCTTATGGGCAAGACCAAAACCTTTTGAACCGCGAAATTGTGGCTGAATAACTAAATAGCCTTGCTCGGCAAAGTATTGCGCCAGCCAATTAAAACCAATACGGTCGTACGACTCTGGCCCACCGTGGGGTAACATAACCGTGGCTAATTTGGTTTTACCATCCCATGACTTGGGTTTAGTTAACAAGGCTGGAATTTTTAATCCGTCAGCCGCTTGGTAGTTAAAGATTGAAATTGGATGTACCGAAGTATAAGGAATTGATGGTCTGGCCATACCGACAATATTCATCTCATTTTTTTCGTTAACAATAACATATTCACCTGAAGATTCTTGCCCTTCAATATAGACCAGTAAATCGTCCCAGTTATTGCTCCAATCTTTTAAATGAACGGCAGTATTGGCAAAAGAGTGTGAAATTTTCTCAAGTCGTTTGGTTAACTTGGCGTCAAAAAATTCGTATTGAGGTAAAAAACCTGAGTATTTCACCCCGTAAACCACACGGTTTATGTCAGTAATCACTGATTCAACGGAGGCATCATCTCGAGAGAAAATAGGCTCTTCAGCTATTTTTCCATCGGCTAAGCTCATTGTGAAATAGGCAACGAGTTTTGTTGCGGTATTGTTGGCACTTTGTGTTGAGGTGTTTTCAGTTTGATTAGGGGTAACAGTATTCGTGCTATCGCTATCGGAAATGAGTGTTATGGCTACTTTGTCTTGGTGTATGTCACTCCACTTACTCTTTCCCGTAAACATTCCTAACACCAAATTTTTTTTATCGGGAGTGATACCTTGAATAATAAAGGGAACCGATCTTTTTTCTTGGTATATATTGACCCAGTCATCGTCAACCTTTTTCTGGATTGAAAATATATCTTCTTTGTTATCATACTCAACTCTCGCTAAGATATTATCTTCATTATCAACAAAGTAGTCTTGAGTAAACTCACTACCTTTAGCGGATGAACGAGGTTTTCGAGAGCCGGTTAATCTGGTTTTCATTAGGTCTTTATTTACGCCTTCCCATTGCCCACTTAATACACCGCCAACATATGCTGGCATATATATAAATTCACCATTGGAGGAAATGCCTGAAATATCCCCAAGGCCCCATTGATTATCATAAATACCGTTGCCAGGTATTAATAAGCGATAAATTTTATTTGTAGCAAGGTTAAAACCTAGTGCGTAAGTGGTATGTTGCGGTGATGAGCCATAATAACCATGGGTTTGTTGGTATTTACCCACGACAAGTATTATTTGCTCATCAGTAACGAAGTAAGCCTTACTCGGTTTGCTATCGCCAACATCAACACTGGCTATTATCTTGTTTTCTTCGAATGAAAAAACCATGTAGACGTCTTTAGCCGCTGATTTTTTTCGAAAGCCGATAAATTTGCCACTAGGAGAAATAGTCATCAAGCTGGTATTGGGAATATTACCGTACGCAGCAAGCGGTACTTGAGCATGGGTAGTGGTTGAAAATAATAATGTAGCAATCAAAACTAAGAAAAGTAACGTTAAATATTGGCGCATATTTATCCTTATAAAAGTTATGTAATAGCAATCTATATTAGCAAGTGACCGTGTAGTCAGAATTAAATACCTTACCTCATGCCTGTTAGTTCTCGCTGAGTGATAATAACCCAGATCAACTTGGTCTAAGCTGATCTGGGTTGTAGAAAAGTTAATTTTTGATGCGGCATTTACCTATGAAATATGTAAAGTGGCCGCACTAACAATTGTTTTTAGAATAACAGCCATGCTAAAATTTATTGTCAGTAGGTTGAGCATATAATTTGTGCCCTTTATTTTCAATAAATTAGTGGGCTAAGGTCATTATAACTGCATGGGAATGCTATAATATTAATTCACTAGCTTGTACTCAAATAAAATAAGTAGCACTTAAATTGACCACTTCGATTTTCCCAAAACGTTTAAATAAATACATTAGTGATGCTGGCTATTGCTCACGTCGTAGTGCCGATAAAATGATAGCAGACCAACGGGTAACTATTAATGATAAAGTCCCAGAGCTAGGTACTAAAGTGTTAGCGGGTGATGTTGTTAAAGTGGACGGCTATGATATCGCCCCAATTAGTGGTGACAAGTCAGATCGTATTTATATTGCTTATAACAAACCTATTGGTATTACTTGTACCACTGAAAAACATATCCACGGCAATATTATTGATGCAATAGGCCATAAAAAACGCATATTCCCTATTGGTCGTTTAGACAAACCGTCAGAGGGGTTAATATTTCTCACTAGCGATGGCGATATAGTGAATAAGATTTTGCGCGCTGAAAATGCTCACGACAAAGAGTATATTGTTACCGTTGATAAACCTGTTAGTGAACGCTTCGTTGAGAGAATGTCTCGTGGCGTTCCTATTTTAGGCACCATTACTAAGCCGTGTATTGTCAAAGTTAACAGCCGTTTTGTTTTTACTATCACGCTTACCCAAGGGCTCAATCGTCAAATTCGTCGTATGTGTGAATACCTCGATTATGAGGTAAGAAAATTGAAGCGTTCACGTATTATGAACGTGGAGCTGGATAATTTACAATCAGGGCAGTGGCGAGACTTAACGACCAATGAAATGAATGAGATTAATCAAGCGGTGCAAGGGTCAAGTAAAACGGCGATAGATACCACTCAGCCAAAAGCCGCTAACAGTGTCGCGCAAGCTCTCACTAAACTAACGTTAGACTCAAAAAATGTTAAGAAAGGCCGTAAACTGGGTACTTATCAATACACGCCGGAAAAATCATCCAATGCGCAGGGCGGTGCTAAGCAAGAAGATCCTAAGCAAGTAAAAAATAAGGATATCTGGCCTTTTAATAGTGTTAAATCCAAAAAATAATGTCGATAGCACAACTCGGGTTATTGCATTAGTTAGCCAGCGTCTTTAAAAGTTCGTTTATTACTTGGCTATCTTCTATGGTTGAGGGAATTTCAATTTTTTGCCCATCAATCATTTGTCTCAGGGTTTTACGTAATATTTTTCCTGAGCGAGTTTTGGGCAGCCTATCAATGATAAATAAACTCTTTAATGAGGCGATGGTGCCAATGTCATTGCGAATACTTTGTTTCAATTCCCTCACGAGATCTGCATCACTGGTAGTAATGCCGTTTTTTATCACCACTAGCCCAAAAGGTACTTGCCCTTTTAGCGCATCATTAGCACCAACAACGGCACATTCTGCTACGGCAGGGTGAGCAGATAATACTTCTTCCATTTCACCTGTTGATAAACGATGACCCGCAACATTGATGACATCATCGGTACGCCCCATAATGAAAAGGTAACCCTCTTCATCAATATAACCACCATCACCTGACATATAATAGCCGGGAAAGCTTGATAAATACCCTGTGATTAAACGCTGAGGGTCGCGATAAATAGTGGCTAAACAACCGGGAGGAAGTGGCAGTTTTATCGCTACATTACCTTGTTGTCCAACAGCAACTTGCTGACCATTTACATCTAGAATTTTTACATTAAAGCCTGCAACAGGTAAACCCGCAGAGCCGGCTTTGGTTGCAATTGTATTACCATTCCCGTCATCTAAAGGGGTACTGGCTATTGCCCAGCCTGTTTCTGTTTGCCACCAATGATCGATTACTGGTAATTGTGTCTTTTCTTTTAGCCAGTGGTAAGTGGCAGGGTCTAAACGTTCACCGGCTAAATAGAGTCTTTTTAAAGAGGAGAGGTCGTAATCTTTTAAGAGCAAGCCTTGGGGGTCTTCTTTACCAATGGCGCGAAAGGCGGTTGGCGCACTAAATAAGGCATTCACCTTGTATTCGCTACAGACACGCCAAAAGGCACCCGCATCTGGTGTTTTAATGGGTTTTCCTTCATATATGATGGTGGTACAACCTGCCATTAAGGTGCCGTAAATAATATATGAGTGCCCAACAACCCAGCCCACATCGGAGGCAGCCCAAAAAGTATCGCCCGGGTTCATACCATAAATATACTTCATGCTATAAAGCATGGCGACAGCATGACCGCCATTATCTCTTACCACCCCTTTGGGTTTTCCTGTGGTACCTGAGGTATATAATATATAGAGTGGATCGGCACTGTTAACCGTAACGGGTGGTGTTTCTAGTGCGACATCCATTTGTAATTGCCAATCAAGGTCTCTATTGTCAATAAGCGGCGCTATTTTTTCTTTACGTTGGTAAATAATACATTTTTTAGGCTTGTGAGTCGCAATCTCAATAGCTTTATCAATTAAGGGTTTATAAGCAATAATTTTAGTTATTTCAATACCACAACTGGCAGCCACTATGATTTTAGGCTCTGCATCATTGATGCGCACGGCAAGTTCATTGGCAGAGAACCCGCCAAACACAACGGAGTGAATTGCACCTAATCGAGCGCAAGCTAACATCGCGATGGCCGCTTGTGGGATCATCGGCATATATATTAATACGCGATCACCTTTTGTTACCTGTTGAGATCTGAGCACACCAGCAAATTTTGCCACCAAATGGGTTAGTTCGTGGTAACTAAATTTTTGCTTTGCTCCGGTAACTGGTGAGTCGTATATCAGTGCCGTTTGTGCTCCGCGCCCTTGTTCAACATGATAATCCAAAGCAAGATAACAAGAATTTAGTTCACCATCCGTAAACCAGTCGTACCAAGCGTCATGATTTTTTGACAATATGGTTTGTGGTGATTTATACCATGCAACCCGTTTTGCTTGTTCTTGCCAAAAAATTTCGGGTGACTTTGCTGCCAATTCTTGCTGTTGAAGATGTTGCATTAGGTGAGCCTTGTCAGTTTTTTCTACTTATAGAGTAAAACTGTCGACAACATTTACCTATTAGACCTTAGCCTAATATTTAAATCGTTAGTTTTTGCGCTATTGGTCATGCATGAAGTTACTTACTTAGGTGACAGTAAGGTTTTTAAAAATCGCGCTGTGTGTGAGGTTTTATGCTTAGCTACTTGCTCAGGTGTGCCTGTAACGAGTATTTCTCCTCCACCTGAGCCACCTTCAGGGCCTAAATCTATTACCCAATCGGCCGTTTTAACAACATCTAAGTTATGCTCAATGACCACGATGGTATTACCATGATCACGTAATCGATGGATGACTTGTAATAACTGTTTAATGTCATGAAAATGCAAGCCCGTTGTTGGCTCATCTAAGATATACAAGGTTTTACCAGTATCGCGTTTAGATAATTCTTTTGATAGTTTAATACGCTGGGCTTCACCTCCTGAAAGTGTGACAGCAGACTGACCCAACTTGATATAACTTAAACCAACATCCATTAAGGTTTGTAGCTTACGTTTTACTGCGGGAATAGGCTTAAAAAATTGAAAGGCATCTTCAATCGTCATGTCCAACACTTCATGGATATTTTTACCCTTGTATAAAACTTCTAATGTTTCACGGTTATAACGCTTACTTTTACAGACATCACAAGAGACATACACATCCGGTAAAAAATGCATTTCTACCTTGATCATGCCATCACCCTGACAGGCTTCACAACGACCACCTTTAACATTAAAGCTAAAGCGACCCGATTTGTAACCACGAGATCGAGACTCTTGGGTTGCAGAAAAAATATCACGTATCGCGGTAAATATACCCGTATATGTGGCAGGATTTGAGCGTGGTGTTCTACCAATTGGACTTTGGTCAATCTCAATCACTTTATCTAATAGCGCTAAGCCGCTAATTGACTTATACGGTGCTGGCTCTTGTGTGGTAGCGCCATTTAATTCGATGTGCGCTAACTTATATAAAGTATCGTTAATCAGTGTTGATTTACCTGAGCCGGATACGCCCGTTATGCAAGTCATTAAACCATTTGGAATCACTAAATTGACATTTTTTAAGTTATTACCGCTGGCACCGTTTAGCTTAATGACATTCTTTTTATCGAAGGGGTGACGTTTTTTAGGTATTTCAATTTTCTCCACCCCTGAAAGGTACTTGCCAGTGAGTGACTCTTTACACGCTAAAATATCGTCAACGGTACCTTGGGCTATAATCTCACCGCCATGCACGCCAGCACCTGGGCCTATATCAATCACAAAATCTGCAGCGCGAATCGCGTCTTCATCATGCTCTACCACGATAACGGTATTCCCTAAATCTCGTAGGTGTATTAAGGTGCTGAGCAAACGCTCATTATCACGTTGATGTAAACCAATAGATGGCTCATCGAGCACATACATAACGCCCACTAAACCGGCGCCAATTTGGCTAGCAAGTCTGATACGTTGTGCTTCACCACCTGATAAGGTGTTTGCACCGCGTGATAAGTTAAGATAATTAAGACCCACGTTGACTAAAAAGCCTAAACGCTGGTTTATTTCTTTTAATATTTTTTCAGCAATTTGTGCTTTTTGGCCCGTGAGTGTTAGCCCTTGGAAAAAATCAAGGGCGTCACTAATGGCCAACTCAGCGACAACAGGCAATGGTGTATTATTGATAAAAACATTACGGGCTTCTAAGCGCAAACGGCTACCATTACAGTCTGGGCAATGGTGTGAATTAAGGTATTTAGCAAGCTCTTCACGCACAGCGTTTGATTCTGTTTCTTTGTAACGACGTTGCATATTATTAATGATGCCTTCAAAGGGATGTTTACGCAGTACCACATCACCTCGGTCGTTCATGTACTTAAATTCAATTTCTTGCTCACCACTGCCATAAAGCACAACTTTTTGAGCTTGCTTAGATAAGCGCTTAAAGGGCTTGTCGACATCAAATTTGAAATGTGTGGCAAGGGCTTGCAGCATTTGAAAGTAATAAAAATTACGTTTGTCCCAACCACGAACGGCACCTCCAGCAAGGCTTAGCTCTTTGTTGGCAATAACACGTGTACTATCAAAAAATTGCTCAATACCTAAGCCGTCACAGGTTTGACAAGCGCCTGCTGGGTTATTAAAAGAAAAGAGACGCGGTTCTAATTCTTGCATGCTGTAACCACAGTGTGGGCAGGCAAAATTGGCAGAGAATATAAGCTCTTCTCGGTCGGGCTCATCCATAAAAGCAACTTTAGCCGTACCCGTTGTTAAACCTAAGGTTGTTTCAAACGACTCAGACAATCGTAATTGAATATCCTCACGGACTTTTATTCGGTCAACCACCACTTCTATAGTGTGTTTTTTATGTAGTTCTAATGGTGGAGGATCGGATAAGTCACAAACCTCGCCATCAATTCGGGCACGAATAAAACCTTGAGCCGCTAAGTTATCAAGGAGTTTGACATGTTCACCTTTACGCTCTTGTACAATAGGCGCAAGTAACATCACTTTAGTGCCTTCTTCTAGCGCTAATACTTTATCAACCATTTGTGAAATTGTTTGTGCGGCTAACGCTTGACCATGCTCAGGGCAACGAGGCTCACCAACGCGTGCATAAAGTAGTCGTAAATAATCGTATATCTCAGTGATTGTGCCTACGGTTGAACGTGGGTTATGAGAGGTCGATTTTTGCTCAATGGAAATAGCAGGTGATAATCCTTCAATGTGATCAACATCAGGTTTTTCCATGAGGGATAAAAATTGACGGGCATAAGCAGAAAGCGACTCAACATAACGACGTTGCCCCTCAGCGTAGAGAGTATCAAAAGCAAGAGACGACTTTCCTGAGCCAGAAAGCCCCGTAATAACAACGAGTTTATCTCGAGGTATTGTTAAACTAATATTTTTAAGGTTGTGTGTTCTAGCCCCTCTGACTTCAATACTTTTCATGCGTTTTTAACTTAAATAGCGATAAAATTGAACCGCCTATTATGCCATAAAAAAGAGGGTATAAAAACTAATCTCACGTATAACATATAGGACAATCGTATATAAAATATCATGCCTATGCAGTTTACACAGGAACTCCTTGTCAGCGTCCTCTTCGAAATCTCCAATCGAAGATCCATTGTTCTTTAGAGACTGGCTCCCCGATTAAAACACCACGGGATGACGATCCTGAGCCAAGTGCATAGGCAAGATTTTTATTGCTTTTAATTCATGGGCTTGAGTTAATAACTACCAGTTATAATTTGTATGAATAGCAATTATAGTTATTATAAATGGTGATTATTGGGTTGGTGGTAAGCTAATGTTTTTAATATTTTTAATGCTAGGTGTCCTTGGCGAAATACTTGTGGATTGGGAGGGGAATGAATATATATTAAGCGTAGGGTGGATTTTTAACGTTTACCGACTAATATCAAACACGTGTTTAACATTGAACGAATGTGCAATATTAAACAGGTGAGGCTAGGTCGTAAGCGCATAAAATTAACCCTATTTGGAGCTAAAAAATGAAAAAAATATTCAAAATCACAACAGTTAGTGCACTCGTTATGTTATCAGCCAATGTAATGGCTGATGCCACAGGTAACTTCAAATGGGTTGGTAGTATCACTTCCACTAACATAACTGACGGTACGATAAAAATAACCAACACTGGTGATACTGTTCATACATCAGGTACCATTATTCTTGATGAAGAAGGAGAGAACACGGGTAAATATATTATTGATACATCGAGTGAAATGTCTTTTGACGTAGTGGGTGCTGATGAAAGTGATACAGAAAAGTTTGAGACGCACGTTGATTACTACTACACACTGACTAACCTTACGTACCAAGTGGGAGGTGGTTTAATGTCTGAAGATACAAGTGAAATATTTTATATTTCGGATGAGGATATAGCTATTGATAAAAATGTTAAGACTTCATCTCCGTCAACAGAATCGACTCTGCTCAAGTTAAACACTAATACCGCTTTTGAGGCGAGTTCAGGTGATGCTGTTGTTGTTCAGGCTACTCTGCTTGTTAGTACTGAGGTAATTTAATACTCAATGAATGCCCAACTCAATCTTAATTCATAAATATATACATATTGAGATTGTACTAATCTAGGCATGAGTATAATCGGGTATAAGATAAGATGTCTTATACCCGATTTTAATTTTTTTTTAGTCATAATTTAAATTGTAATGAACCTTTCTGTTAATTGTGTAAGAGGCATTGTGTAGGATGTACTTAATTTTATTGATGTGTCTGTTAACACTTTTTACATCCTCTGCTGATGCGACAACTAAAGAGGTTAGCATTAAAGTAAATATCTTCAAGGATAGTAATTCTGCGGAACTTTCTATTGAAACCGACAGTGATGTGTATACCGCTATCTATAATGTTAAAAAGAAAAGTTTCCTTGACTTGGACATAGGATTTACGCTTTCCAGTCCGACATCAAACAGTGAAAATTATAAAATAGAATTAATGAGCTCAGAACATCAGTGTGATAGTACATCTGTTGATATTAAAATTTTGTTTGACGGTGCAGAATTAGTTGATAATTCGACTGATTTTATGGAGTTTCAATACACGAATGATGATGTCAGAACCAGCCAGCATAGATTTACGCTCATTTACCCTGAACTACTACAAATTGATAGCATGCAAACATGTAGCGGAATACTTCATGTTTATGCGAGTTTAGACATTTGAGTCATTTAAAAAAAAATTTAATGATTGTGTTGTCCTTAACACTCTGTAGTGTGACCAGTGCTCTGGCAAAAACTGACTATTTATTCCCTGATGAATTTTCTGATTTTTTTGATGAAATCAAGCAACAAATCAATATTGTTGTGGTTGGACACAATAAAAGTGTCTCGGTAAAGAGCATTGTTAGTTACGATACTTTTCGGATCGAACCCAAAAGTCCCGCCTTTACTTTGCTTAAAGCTTATCTGCTAGAGAGTCAGATTAAACCTGACGCCGTGAATAGCATTCTTGTTCAGTTGCTTACTGGGGTTAACACTGATGATACCTGTACAGGTAGCTTGGCTCGCTGTTTGGTGACACCACGGGGTGACAGTGCCAGTTATGTATTTGACTTCGATTATGGTCAGCTACGTATTTTCGTGCCATCACGCTCGGTAAAAGCCCAACAGACAGGGGTTGAGTATCAAAGTGCTTTTAGTACGAGTAACGCGCTGATTAACTGGACTCGCTTTTATGGTCATACCAATTTTAATGGTGAAAGTAGTGGTTCCATGTCGAACTACACCACAATGGGTATGCCACTTGGCTACGTCACACTAGACAGTCAATATATGACCAGCGAAAATCAGTTTGATCTTTACACGGCTCTTTATAGCGCTGATTTTTTTGGTCATACCCTACAAGCGGGTCGTAGCCGTTATAACTTATCGTTCAACTCGACAGATCTATTTAATACCGGTGCCAGAATGAATCTGGATGGGGTTTTTATCGGATCGAGCAGAAATCTAATTAAGGGTAGCGCTGAGAGCCAACAGCGTATTTATTTCTATGTGCCACAGCTTGGGCAATTAGAGGTTTATCGAGATGATCGGTTAATTTTATCTCAGGTTGTCGATGAAGGACAACAATTCCTTAGCTACGAAGATCTGCCCAAGGGGGTCTATGACATTACATTAATCCTCAAGGTTTCGGGAAGCACGGTACTAACCGAGCGTCGTCAGGTGGTGAATAACAACCAATTTTCCATCCCTGTTGGTGAATTTGACTATGTTTTCGGTGCCGGTCGCTTAGAAAATTTGGATTTGGAAGATAATTATCTGAATCAAGATTCACTGACAGCAAGTTACCCTGATTTTGACCGTAACATTGTAAAGGTAAGCAGCACATACAGGTTTAATGAAGCGCTACTGTTAGGTGGTTCGGCAACCCTAGGAGTAGATGAACAGTATATACAACTTGGTGGAAGTTATTACTTTAGCGAAGATCTGAGTCTTAATTTTATTCATGGAAAATTTCTTAATGCCAATGATTTATATCAGAGAGGCAGTTTGTCTTATTCCGGCCTGTTTATTGACTATCGCCGATATGATTATGATGCTCACAATACTGAGTATCGCATGGCCAGTCATCTTTATGGAATGCAAAGTTTTGACGATATTGGTGTTGGTTTTTCAGGTCAGATTGTGGGGGTTAGTGCCTTTTTGCGAGCCTCTCACTATACCTATAGTGACGTCACTCTGGCTACTAGTGTCATCAGGGAAACAGACTCTAAATTTTGGTCACTATCGAGTGGTTTAAGTAAAAATTTCGCACTTGGTACCTTGAGTGTTAATGCAGAATATATAGATAGCGATATTACCGACGCCGACTCTCGTCTATCAATCAATTGGTCCATGCCATTCGGCGACAGTGGCGTATCGGTTCAGGCTAGTGTGTATGTTGATCAGGATGGTTTTGATCGTAACGTGAATTACCTGAAGGGGGCTTATCGGGGTAATGATTGGAATGGAAATGTTTCGGCAGGGGCACATGCGTACAGTGATCATTCTGTGATGGGAGATCTATCAGTAACCGCTTCAGGTGGTAATGACTATTTCAGCGCTAACAGCTACGGCTATAGCAACGATAAGGGACAGAAGACACTGTCTGCTGGGTTTAATAACACGCAAGTATTGTCATCTAGCGGCCTGTCATTTACCAAAGATAAATCACTAAGTTATGTCCAAATCACGGCCTTAACTCAAGACGAAGGTTATTCTCCCGAGTTAAAGCTTGGACTGAGTAAGGACGGACGCTACAACCGTAGAGTGACCGTCACTGATGAATCTTCTCTGTTAGCGCTAGAAGAGTACTCAGTATTTGATTTTAATTTTGATGCCTCGGGCAATAATGTTGAGATTAAGAGAAGTCGTGATCATAGATTCAGCCATCCAGGCACCGTGTTTAATGTTTCTGCAGATGTGATTGAACTGGCCAGTCAGATTGTGATATTGGATGATATTTTCGGTAATCCCATCGCGAGGGTACAATGCTTAGGTGATGCTTGTATTAACGCTGAACCTCTGTCTGATGATGGTGTGTTTAGAATTAACTATCGTAAAAATACCAAGTTCCATCTTATCTCTCGTAAGGGGTTATGTATCTACGAAGGTAAGGGAAGTGTCACTAAAATGAATGTTCTTAAGGGTTTTTGTTTACCTGGCTTGCTGGAAAGTGGTCGCAATAAGTGGCAAAAAACCTCTTATCTGTTACAGGGTGATAATAGAGAGCAGGTGTTAGTCTATCTAGGCCAATTTACCGTAGGTAAAGATGCGACAAGCGTTATCGCCCGCCTTAATAGTCAAAACGTCATATTTACCAGCGTTACCGTTGCGGGTGAACAGTATATTTATGTGACTGACACTAACTTAACATCAGTGAAACGTCAGTTGCTACAAAAGCTGGATGCTTATGTATTAATCAAAAATAGCGAACTGGACTTGCTTACGACTTTAGAAAATGAGGACGGTAACGATGTCTAATATCAACTATGCTTTAGCAACCGTATTGGGTCTGTTTATTAATGTTCAACCTGCTGAAGCCATTCAAATTAATTCTATGTTTCGTGTCGCTGATATCAACAGTGAAGGCATATTTACCGTCACTAACACAGAAGATAAAAAACTATTTCTTAATATTGGCATTTACGAGCTCACCATGAGCAATGGTGAAATTGTCAAGACGGCTTATACCCGAGATAACATCGAGCAGTGGCAACTCACGGTACGCCCAGCACGCACTATGATAAATCCAGGTTTT
>JBAHZW010000017.1:0-81292 GCA_037132835.1 Colwellia sp.
CACGACTCAACAATGAAAAAAACGCTTTTAGCCGAATCTTTCAGACAGCGTTTGTTGGTCATTTTTACGGCGTTATCACCTTTTTATGTGGAATAAGCACATTACAAAGGCTCTGCCTTGTATAAATACCCAACAATTCGCTGCAAAAACAATCTCGAAAGATCAACAGCCTCTATGCAATCTGGGCTGTTTTTTTAATTAAATGGTTAGTACCAGCGCCATAGCAATATCATTAAACTAGTACTCAATTTTTCAAGTTGAAAACTCCTGCTATCGTAATATACACCTACGCCCAATAGGCTCACAAACATAATGAAAAGGGACTATTTACCCTCTTGTACATAGCGCTCAACCTGTTCAACACTTAGCGGTTTACCTCTGACAACTAACGTATCTTGGCTTTGCAACAGAGTATCAAGCTCTGGGTATTCTATTTCCACATTCCCCCTATGTAAGGCAATAATATTTACTCTGCGTTCTGAGAGAGTTAGAGAAGCAAGTGTTTTACCGCATGCAAAGGAATTATTATTAATGAGAATAGCATGCGCTAATTCAATGCGGTTAATCACTTCAGCCCTCATATCTGTTTGCTCGCCCTGAAAAAAACCATGTAGGTGGTTATAATGATTTTTTCGCTCTTTTTGTACTCGGCGCATAATTTTAGAAAAAGGTACACCTGATAACGACAAGACTTGTGATACCAACATTAAACTGCCCTCTAAACTTTCAGGAACGACTTCATTAGCTCCTGCCGCTTGTAAAGCATCAAGTTGATCATCATTTCGTGTTCTCACTAAAATAGGTACTTCTTCATTCAAACGCCTAACTTTTTGAATCACCTCTATTGATTGCTTATCACTACCAAATGCAATGACAACCAATTTAGCTTTAGCAAGATAAGCAGCCTTTAGAATTTCTGTTTGACGAGATGAGCCAAACAGCACATTTTCTCCCGCTTCTCGTGCTTTTTGTGTACGAAGAGGATCAATATCGATGGCAATAAAGTCGATTTTATCTTGTTTTAAAAAACGACTTACTGTTTGACCTACTCGACCAAAGCCACAAATAATCACATGATTTTCTAATGCTTTACCTTCAGACAATTGCGATAAAGCAAGTGACTTTTCAGATTTCTCCTGGCTTAAAAACAATGCCCAAGACCGTGCATGATTCATCATATAAGGTGTGATAGCCATGCTGAGAACACCTGCACCAAGTAACATAGAAGCCACATCAAGTGGCAGCACTTGACTTTGACTTGCCAGTGCAATTAAGACAAAACCAAACTCTCCCATTTGTGCCAACATAATGCCTGAAGCCCATGCGTCTTTACTAGACTCCCCGGCTTTGACCGCAAGAGTTTTAATGATCATAATTTTTATTGCCATAAAGCAAACCATCAAACCTAATAAACTTAACGGTGATGAAATAAGTAAACCTATATCTAACTTCATGCCCACAGTAATAAAAAACAAACCCAGTAAAATATCACGGTAGGGTCTTATATCGGCTTCTAATTGGTGTTTATATTCACTTTCACTTAACATCATGCCAGCTAAAAATGCACCTAGCGCCATAGATAATCCAAACCATTGAGTAAAAGCTGCGGCTAATAAAGTAACTAATAGGGTCGTTAATACAAAAAGCTCATCGGTACGTACCTGAGCAATAACTTTGAACACTTTGGGTAGTAACCACTTACCAATTAACAATAACAAGGCGACCACCACCACCCCTTTTATCATGGCAATCATTAATGCCCAAATCATCAAGGTTTGACTATCAAGCGCCAACATAGGGATAATAATTAATAAGGGAACAACAGCTACATCTTGGAAAAGCAAAATAGCAACAGAGATTTGCCCTGATTTTCTTTTCATTGCGCCACTTTCACTTAGCTCCTTGATCACAATAGCCGTTGACGAAAGCGTCAATATACCGCCGACCACAAAAGCCGCTGAAAAGCTTAATCCCAAAAGTAAGCCTATAATAATAAAAACAAAGAGTGTGATACCTACCTGTAAACTACCTACCGATATAACTAAATTCCGCATAGCCATTAAGCGTGGTAATGAGAACTCTAATCCAAGGGTGAAAAGTAGAAACACGATACCTAGCTCAGCAAAGTGATCATAATCGGCTTGGTCATGGGCGATATTTAAACCATGTTGCCCAACGATCACACCCGCCACGAGATAAGCGAGTATTGCGGGTAGCTTAAGGCGACGAAATAGCCATACCACAAAAACAGCACACATTAACATTGCAAGTAATTCAAAATAACCGCTCACACACTCTCCTTTTTAATTTATTGACCTATTAAGGCGGCAATTCATTGCCGCCAACATGTACGACGCTATCCTTATAAAAGTATTAAGCATTTTAATAACTTACTTAACCCTTAAATAAATAAAAATATAACCTGATTTATTTCAATAACTTACAACCACATCTTACAAAGAAATAAAATAACAGCAGTAAATATAAATTTAAAAAAAGGTAGGATCAGTTAATGGTATGCTTTTTGCTTTATTCTAAGTGTATGAAATTTACGCCAATATTTGTGCTTTATTAAACAAGTAACTTGTGCGCCACAGTAAAAAGATAGTTAATGAGGCTGTAATATGCAAACACTGAACGTACTTGATAATAGATTTTCACCTGTCAATACCCAAAGTAGATTAAAAACGAATGCACTTGTGGCTGAAAGTTTTACTCAATCCGGTTTTGATAGGCGTCAGAGATTAGCTTTTATGACGCAATTACAAACAACTATTGACTTAGATAACTTATTGAGCCTTTTTTCGATTGAAGCCGCGCGTTATATCGATTTTTCTGGTCTATATTTTAAAAATCAACATTTAAATAAATCATTACATGGCAGTAGAAAAACAAAAAATGAACGATGCTTTGTATTAAAAATAGGGAATTGTTTTATTGGTACGTTAACTTACGGTATTAATAGCCCAATAAGTTTAGCCAATTTAAAAATATTAGAGCAACTCCACCAGTGTCTGATCTACCCGATTAAAAATGCTATTGCTTACTATCAAGTCATACAACTCGCTATGCAAGATAGTTTGACTGGCCTTGGCAATCGTAGATATTTCGACGAACAACTAAAGCGCGCCATGCATAATGCCAACCGCCAACATAGCTTGGTTGGTTTAGTCCTAGGCGATTTGGATAAATTTAAAATAATAAACGACACTTATGGTCATGCTACAGGAGACTTAGTATTAAAAGAGTTTGCTAATGTATTGCGCCAATCTACTCGAAACTCAGACAGTTTGTTTCGATTTGGTGGTGATGAATTTGCTATTATTGTCGAAAATGCCAACGATACGGCCTTAACTATTATTGATAATCGAATAAACATTGCAATAAGCAATAACGCTCTATTGAGTAAACATCAATTAGCTTGCAGTATTGGCTCAACATTTATGAGTAGAGCTGATAACCAAGTGAGTTTCTTTGAGCGGGCAGATGAGATCCTGTATAAAAGTAAAATACAGGGGTCAGGGCACTTAACGGTAGTTTAATGAGCAAGTCATTTAAATATCTCTCCCTAGCAATTTATATGACTTACAGGAAAGTTGGGCATAACTTCAAGCGGAAAGGCTAATCACTTTGTGCCATCAGTCCGTTAAATGCCACTTTGCGTTCGTTCATAGTAGCATTAACTAATAACCGACAAAAACGTACGGCTTGAGCAAACGACTGTTCATCAATCCTCCCATTGGCCATGTGCTGTAAGACAGCACTAACATAATGCGGGTCTAGCAAGAATATATTGCCATAGTGTTCAATCGCGTTGGCTATTGATGGGTACATGACACCATCAAAATAAAAAGGCGCTACCAACTCTACTTCATGAGCCTCAAGTTCAAGACCATCAGCCACTAAAGGCCAACCAGAATAATTTACCCTGCCCTTTGCTACTTCATATATAAACCAAGCACTCTTAGCAAACCCTGAAAAACTTCCATGCTCAAACTCACTATTCGCAAGTTCTTGTTGTGTCCAATTTACCCCAATGGCGAGGTCTTTAGCATAGCGCTTTAGTAATTTTTTTTTTACAAAGGCATTAACAGCCCAAATATTACTTACCTCTGCAAAGCCAGCTAGCTTTTGACATTCGCCACAACAAGGCACTGATATTGTAGGATGAGGACAACTCAGTAATAAATACTTCTTTTCATGGTATGAATTAATAATGGTATTAGGCGGAAATATAAAATCTACATGGCTCGGTTCACCACAAAACCAACAAAAATGTCTTTTGTCAAAAGGTGTCTCTGTGATAACAACGGATGTATTCACTGGCTTTGTGATTTTACGTCTGTCATGCTGCTCGAGCAAAACTTAACGCTTCTTTTGGATTTTACTGTTGTATTTGCTGTTTGTTCGCGCCGTTTTATTTTTACTATGCGCTTTACTTTTAATATCCCTTTTTGCTAATTTTTGATTCTTCTCTTGAGTCGCTCGATATCTATTTTTACTCTCACGTTTTACCGTTGCTTCTTGATATTCCTCTACTTCTTGGCGGTTAAATTCATAACCAGGCGCAATGATACGTTCAAATTTTCGCTCAATTAATTGCTCGATATTCTCTAAAAAACGTTCATCTTTAGGACTGACTAAAGAGATTGCCGTACCGGTTTTACCTGCTCGCCCCGTACGGCCAACTCGATGAATGTAATCTTCAGCTAAAAAAGGCAAATGAAAGTTAACGACATAGGCAAGATCAGGTATATCGAGTCCCCTAGCAGCAACATCTGTGGCGACGAGTACCCGTACTTTACCTTCAGTAAATTGCTCTAATGCTTTGTTTCTTGCGCCCTGAGTTTTATCACCATGACACAAAGCCGCTTTAATACCGTCTAATTTAAGCTCTTTGGCTAAGAGGTTAGCACTTTCCTTCGTTCCTGCAAATACCAACACTTGCCGCCAATTATTAACACCAATAATTTCTGAAAGTAGTTCTCTCTTGCGTTCTTCAGTAACCCAATAAACACTCTGTTTAATTTTACCTGACGTGGTGTTTTGTTTAGAAACACTGATTGTTTTTGGTGACTTTAATAACTGGTTAGCTAATGATTTTATGCGATCTGAAAATGTTGCAGAGAACATTATGGTTTGATGCTTATGCTTAATGACTAGCAATAATTTTTCAATATCCGTTAAGAAACCCATATCTAACATACGATCTGCTTCATCGAGGACCAGGAATTTCACTTGGGATATATCAACATTACGTAAGGCCAAGTGCTCTAATAAACGACCCGGTGTCGCCACTAAAATATCAAGCCCTTGTTTTAGCATGGTCGTTTGCGATGCCATTTTACCCCCACCGTAAACAACGCCACTTTTAATGGGTAAATATTGGCTATATTGCTTGATGTTATTGGCCACCTGATTAGCAAGCTCTCGAGTGGGCGTTAAGATTAACGCTCGAATCGCCTGACCTGAGGCACTTTTTTCGTTCTCTGATTTATTGGCAGCATGATTCGCTTTAGCAATGGCGTCTAATATCGGTAAGCTAAAGGCTGCTGTTTTACCCGTTCCCGTTTGTGCACTTGCTAAAAGATCAGCACCTTGTCGAATAACGGGAATTGCTTCTTGTTGAATAGGGGTTAAATTTTTATAACCACACGCTTTAACCGCTTTTAATAAATCAGCCGATAAGCCAATTGCATCAACACTCATATATCACCTAAACCCTAAATACACGTTAAAATACTTATATCAATGCTAAAATTTAATAGACTTGGTCTTAAGTAGCATCATTGGCGCGGATTATAATACAAATTATTGTTAAAAACAGAACTAGTCCCTATTAATTAAGCGGGTTGGGCTAAAGTCATCGGCTAACTAATATTATACAGACAACTTATAAGACTTAGAGATTGGTGCAGCCACACCCGCAGCAACGTAAGGAATAACGCGGGCAATAACGCCGGCTATATCAAGTTTATTATCAAAATCGTTTTGAGCAATATCTATCAAAGCTTCACTTGACGACATAGTGAAAACTATCGTGCCCATAGTAAAATGTAGGCGCCAAAACATGTCTTCTGAGCTTAATTCTGGGTAAGCTATTTTTACTGCTTTGGAAAAATGAGTAAAAACATTTGGATATTGGGTAGTCAAAAACCACCGTAAAAATCCTTGGCTGTCAGTATAGCCACGACCTAATAGCTGCAAAAAGGTGCTGGTACCATTTTTTTTAAACTCGTTAAGGCTTAATAATGGCTCTACAAAAGCTGAAAAGACTTCATGTAAAGTTGGTTTGTGCTCCGCTTGACAAATGGATAACAGAGCTGACTCCAATTGAGGAGATAGTTCGTCCATATAACGAGACATCACCGCTTTAATCAATTCTTTTTTGGAGCCAAAATGATAGTTGACTGCAGCTAGATTAACATTGGCTTGACTAGTAATCTCTCTTAAAGATGTACCATTAAAGCCTTTATTGGCAAAAAGTACATCGGCGGAATCTAATATTTTATCTTTGGTTTTCATGTTTTATTTTCTAGCTCGACGTTTATTGAATGATTAGGAATATAAATGGTTATTTTAAACACCTGTTTAAAATAACGTATTTTTCATTAAAAGGTCAAGCTTTTCAAAACGACAAATTATAATTAATTGTCTCATAGCATGATGCATAAACATTATTTATGATTAATTTAGCTTCAAACAAGAAAAAATACCGACTAAATTTTTATTCCTGACAGTAATTAATAAGCCCTCTTAATAAATCGTTAACATATCTATACAATAAACGTGAAATTGGGCATTTAAAATCAACTCAACCTCAAGTGAAAATCAGGTTTTAAATACCTATCATAATCAACGTAAGTAGCTATATTTAATAGCTAAATATAACAAATCACCCTGCTAAACTTGTACTGCGTTTATTGTTTTTTAAATGGTCTTTTTTTAACCATTACTGACTGTTTTTCATGTTAGCTAACTATCGTCGGGATAAGCTTTGTATCAATGAAAGTATTTTATATACTGATCCTACCTAATAACCTCCTTTAATAACGATGATAAAATGACAAAAATTAAAAATACACTTAAGTTTACGGGCCTTGCTTTAGTTATTGCAACCTCATTAACGGCATGCAATCAAGATTCAAGTCAACAAGCCACTGAAAGTAAAAGCTCTCAAATTGAAGCAGCACCGCAACTAACCGCAGCGGATGCCCAGCTATTTCTAGATAAGGTTGCTAAAGAAATGACGAGATTAAATTTAGAAAATGCTCGTGCAGCTTGGATCTATGCCAATTTTATTACTGAAGACACGGCTTCATTAACCGCTGAAGCGGAACAAAAATCCACCGATGCTGGAGTTAGCTATGCTATGCAAGCCGCCACTTTTGATAAAGTAGCCGTAAACACGACTCAACGGCGCCAATTAAATTTTTTAAAGCAAAGTTTAGTTATGCCCGCGCCACAAGATTCAAAAAAATCTGCGGAACTGGCAATGATAGGAGCTAAGCTTGGTACCATTTATGGTAAGGGAAGCTATACGACTAAAGCGGGTGATAAGCTTAGTCTCGGTGATATGACCGCGATTATGGCTACCTCTCATGATTATGATGAATTATTAGAAATGTGGTCTGGTTGGCGTGAAATTAGCCCCGAAATGAAGCCGCTTTATACCCGTCAAGTAGCACTTGCAAATGAAGGAGCTAAGGGACTAGGTTATAAAGATTTAGGCGCTATGTGGCGCTCAAACTATGATATGCCTGCAGATGATTTTGCCAAAGAGTTAGATCGTTTATGGGGACAAGTAAAGCCTTTATATGATGACTTACATTGTTATGTAAGAAGTGAGTTGGGGGAAGTTTATGGTATAGATAAAGTGCCACAAAACAAACCTATCCCTGCCCATTTATTAGGTAATATGTGGGCACAGTCTTGGGGCAACATTTATGATTTAGTCGCCCCTGAAGATGCCGATCCTGGTTATGATATTACTAAGCAATTAGCGCGACATAATTATGATGAAATTAAAATGGTTAAAGGCGCTGAAAAGTTTTTTACTTCATTAGGTTTTGATGCATTACCAGAAACATTCTATAGCCGTTCTTTATTCACAAAACCAGCAGATAGAGACGTAAGGTGTCACGCCAGTGCTTGGAATCTTGATGCTAAAGATGACCTTCGCATTAAGATGTGTATCCAAAAAACGGGCGAAGAATTCAATGTCATTCACCATGAACTGGGGCATAACTTCTATCAACGCGCCTATAAAGATCAACCGATATTTTTCCAAAACAGTGCTAACGATGGCTTCCATGAAGCCATTGGCGATACGATTGCTTTGTCAGTAACACCAAAGTACTTAAAAGAAATTGGCCTAATTGATTCAATCCCTGATGAATCTAAAGATATTGGCTTATTGATGAAAAAAGCGCTCGATAAAGTTGCCTTCATTCCCTTTGGTTTGATGGTTGATCAATGGCGTTGGAAAGTTTATTCAGGTGAAATTACACCTGAAAACTACAACACGGCATGGTGGGAATTACGTGAAAAATACCAAGGTGTTTCGGCGCCTATAGCACGAGATATCAATGCCTTTGATCCCGGCGCTAAATACCACGTGCCCGGCGGCGTTCCTTATAGCCGTTATTTCTTAGCTCATATTCAGCAATTTGAATTCCATCGTGCGTTATGTGAGATTTCAGGAAATACTGACACTATTCACCGCTGTTCTATTTATAATTCAAAAGAGGCAGGTACCGCGCTAAATACCATGCTAGAAATGGGTTCTAGCCAACCTTGGCAGCAGGCATACAAAGTGATTACGGGTAACGAGAAAATGGATGCCAGTGCTATCCTAGATTACTTTGCACCATTACATGTGTGGTTAAAAAATAAAAATAAAGGTAAAGAATGTGGTTTTTAATGCTTAGCGATTAAATAAAATGCCCTGTTATTTACCATAACAGGGCATTTTAATTGGTGAGAGTAATCCCACTCACTATATGATCATTTTTACTTGTTAAAATCACCAACGACTTTGTTATTTATTTACTAATTAATGCGGCATGGATACAGCGTCTTATACAATGTAAGAGCATGTTATCCTGACCGTCCCTACGGATAAAGCTGACCCATTAATTAAGGGAACGGGTATCATTGAATTACCTCTGTTGTTGGCGACAATATACAAATAACGTACAGGTAAACAAGTGAAGGCTCGCCGCTTACAAACCCGCGGCTTTAAATGAAGCACTTATCATTTCTTGTGCTTCACTAATTATCATTTGCAGATGGCTCTCATCAATGAAGCTTTCCGCATAAATTTTATATATCTCTTCAGTACCTGATGGCCGAGCAGCAAACCAGCCATTCTCAGTGACAACTTTAATACCACCAATTGCTGCATTATTACCTGGCGCATGGGAAAGTATTTGTTGAATGTTATCGCCAGCAAGCGTTTGTGCTTTAACATCATCACTTGATAATGCTGCTAACACTCGCTTTTGCCCTAATGAAGCAACAGCTTCAACACGACCATAACAAGGCTGCCCTAAGGTTTTAGTGAGTTCTAGATAGTATTGATAAGGGTCTTTACCCGTTACAGCAATAATTTCAGCGGCCAATAAGGCTAAGATAAAACCATCTTTATCGGTAGTCCAAGTACTACCGTCACGCGCTATAAAAGACGCTCCAGCACTTTCTTCACCACCAAAGGCATAACTGCTATCCGCTAAGCCATCAACAAACCATTTAAAACCTACGGGTACTTCGGATAACGGACGTGATACTTGCTTAGCTACACGATCAATAAGTGAACTAGACACCAAAGTTTTGCCTATTTTACAACTTTCAGGCCAATCTCTGTGGGTCATTAAATAATGTATGGCTACAGCAAGATAATGATTAGGATTCATTAAGCCACCGGTAGGCGTCACAATGCCATGTCGGTCAAAGTCAGGATCATTTCCTACGCTGATATCAAAGTCATCCTTCATGGATATTAAGCCTGCCATGGCATATTTCGACGAACAATCCATGCGAATTTTGCCATCTTTATCTAACGACATAAAAGAAAAACTGCCGTCAACAACCTCATTAACAACCTTGATATTTAATTGATATTTTTCCGCAATAACAGGCCAGTAGGCAATACCCGCACCACCGAGAGGATCAACACCAATCCTAACACCTGCCTTAGCAATAGCGTCCATATCAATCACTTGTTCAAGTTGATCTACATAATGGCTAATAAAGTTTTCTTTAGTTAGTAAAGGTGATTGTAGCGCTTCTTGGTAGGTTAAGGTATTTACCTCGACTAAATTCGCGGCAATTAAGTCATTCGCTCGCTGTTCAATATTTTTAGTAATACTGCCTTCGGCGGGTCCACCATGGGGTGGATTATATTTAATCCCGCCATCGCTTGGTGGGTTATGTGAAGGGGTTATCACAATACCATCAGCAATTTCACTTGTGCTTACTTTGTTATGGCTTATTATTAACCGAGAAATGACTGGTGTTGGTGTAAAACCATTATCGTCTTGTATAACGACCTTTACACCATTAGCAACTAGCACAGATACCGCATTTGCAAAAGCTGGCTCAGATAATGCGTGAGTATCCTTACCTAAAAAGAGTGGGCCATTAATCGCATTTTTTTGTCTGTATTCAGCAATAGCTTGGCATATAGCAACAATATGTTGCTCATTAAAGCTGCATTTACTGGCACTACCACGGTGACCTGAAGTGCCAAAGCTGACTTGCTGCGCAACCAAGCTTACATCAGGTTTTTTAAAAAAATAATCACTCACTAATAGACCGATATTAATTCTATCTTGAGGGCGTACTGGTTTACCTGCAAAAGGATGAATGCTCATAAAACCTTCCTAATTATTATCACTATCAAGTTGTATCACTCTGAGAAAACGAAACGTTTCTGCTAAAGTAATTCTCTAATTTTTTCAACGTCACTTTCACTATAACCCAATGAAATAGAAGCTTTAGTTAACATCATTTTTTTACGTGTAGTGTTTGAGTTGGTAATAACCCAAAAAGGACTTTCGGGTATTTGGCGTGGTTTAGTACTACTACCGCTTTCTGCTAATTTATTTTCACTATGAGCAAAGTACAAGCGGTCTCGACCACTTATTTCAGTTACCACACCAAACTGCCTTGGATGAGCTCGATATAACGCCGCAAGTATTAATAAAAAACGGCCTACAGCACCGCGCTGCATCGCTAACTCTTCTTTATTAATAAAATTAAAAACGCTTTCATTACTCGCAGTCAAAACGTTAACTGCTGTTATAGTCTCGTCTTCATTCATATCATCAAGATCACTGTGTAATGATGTAGCGTCAAGTAAGCTATCATCAAGCGCAGATAAATTATTTTCTTCAATCACGACTGATGTTTTCTTAACAGGAACAGTTTCCACATCTGTTGATAAATCAAAACGGAGTAGACGGCGTAAAATGGCTGAAGCACTTTCACCAATAAATTGAGTATTGCTAGCAATATGCTGATAAAGCGCTTCATCTATTTCGATGTTTTTCATTATTACCCTTAACTTAAATAATTCGCAGCAAGGTCAATATTATATAGGGAAATGCCGGTTGATTGAACTCATTTATTTGTATATAGCCAAAGCACTTCAAGCGGCGAGTTTCAGGATGGGAGAGCAAAAGGCTAACTGACTAAATGTTTTATGCTGCGAGATTGTCTTTGACAATAAAATGACTATCTCTTCAATCAATGCCTTGCCTAATAAGCCTTTAAATTCTCGCTAAGAGATCTCTTTCTTCTGCGGATTGGTATTACCTGAAGACGTTTTAAATCCAGCATCTTAAAGCAGCTTGGGTATTATCTTTAAAAATATGACACAATTAGTAATACTAAAGAGATAAAATGTCTCAAACTCAAAACTAAATCAACGAACGAATAATGACAAAACAATCTAAATTACTTCACTATAAGCAAAAGGGTACTGGCGAACACATATTACTTATCCATGGTTTATTCGGCACCTTAGAAAACCTTAATATGGTCGCAAAACCATTAACTAAACAATATTGCGTTACCCGTGTCGACGTAAGAAATCATGGTGATTCATTCCATGCTAGTTCCATGGAATACACTGAGCTAGCACAAGATATTATCAACTTATTAGATCACTTAAAGATAGAAACCTGTCTGTTATTAGGCCACTCAATGGGTGGAAAAATAGCTATCCAAGTTGCCTTAGAGCACCCAAAACGTGTAACAAAACTACTGGTGGCTGATATTGCCCCTGTTAGTTACCCACCACATCATTTAAAAATAATTGCAGGCCTACAAGCTATCGATTTATCTACCGTGGTGAAACGAAGAGATGCCGATGAACAACTCGCACCCTATGTTGATGATATAAGCGTTAGACAATTTTTATTACGTAATCTAGCCATAGACTCACAAGGAATATTTGCCTTTAAGTGTAGTCTTGCTGATATTAGCTTATGTTACCCACAAGTGATGAAATCGAATCAATTACCAAGTAATAAATCACCTTACCAAGGGGAAACGTTATTTATCAAAGGCGGAAATTCTGATTATATTTTGCCCGACCATAAAGAAGCTATTGCAAAGATTTTACCAAACAGCAAAGCAAAAATCATTCAAGGTGCAGGCCATTGGCTACATGCAGAAAAAACAACAGCCTTTAATAAGATTGTCGCTGACTTTATTAATATTTAGCTCTAAATGCTAATGGTATGATGTAAAGGGTGTGCTATAATACCGCCAATTTTTTGGCTATAGTGTTATTGGCCTTAGTATATAAGAAACGATTTACCGCTATGTTTACCGCTATGTTAGTAGAACATTTAGAGCTTATTGAAACAATAGGTCTTAATTTATTTTTCCTTTTTATCTTTGGTTTTATCGGTCTGTCTATTCATGATGTAATGAATAAAAACGATGTACCCAAGATGGGGAAAGTGGTCATCTATTTTGTTTTGTTTTTCGGCTGTGCTGGCTTTATTGCCAAGGGCATTATCCAGCTTGTCTGGGAAAGTCAGGGGCTTGGTTAATTCATGGCAAAAGAAATAACTGACTTAACCACTATTGATTTATTCAGCAATGAAAAACGCCCTGGGCGTCCAAAGACGAATCCAAACTCGCGTAGTGTACAGATAAGAATTAATAAACGTAATCAAGTCAAACGCGATAAAAATAACGGTTTGAAACGAGTAGAGTTTAAAATCCATCACAGTTTATTCGAACAATTAGGGCAATTAGCTAATACTCAAAAGATGAGTCGTAGCGAATTAATAGAGTCGCTATTGATATCGTCATTAGCCACACACAGTAAATAAATAATTCATTCTTTTTAAGAAAGCACAATAAGGCAGTATTTCATGGCAGTCGTAGGGTTATTCTTTGGCAGTGATACAGGTAACACTGAAGCAATTGGCCAAACCATTCAGAAAAAACTGGGTAAAAAAATGGTTGATGTTAAAGACATCGCTAAAAGCACCAAAGAGGAAATCGCTGAATTCGATTTACTTATATTAGGTATACCTACTTGGTATTACGGCGAAAACCAATGTGATTGGGATGACTTTTTACCTGATTTAGAAGAAATAGATTTCACCGATAAATTAGTCGCTATTTATGGCTTGGGTGATCAAGAAGATTACTCTGAATATTTTTGTGATGCGATGGAGCCATTACGTGATATTGTTGAGAGTAAAGGCGCTATTGTCATCGGTAATTGGTCCACTGACGGTTATGAGTTTGAAGCATCAAAAGCCCTTATTGATGAACAAACCTTCATTGGATTATGTATTGATGAAGACAGACAAAGTGAACTTACTGAGGAGCGTATTGATAAATGGCTCATTCAATTAAAAGATGAAATGTGTTTGGCCGAACTCAGCTAATGCCCCTGATAACATTAAGGATTTAATAGAAAAAAGCCCCTAAACAGGGTTTTTTTTTGCCATTATTTTGCTATTACGGTAAAACTTGAATAATTTCATCAAAGAATACAACTAAAGCTTTTCTCTTCCTCGATAACCCCCTATAATTTTGCTATTAGATATTTATTACTTTAGAGACATAATATGGCTGATCAAAACGAAGAACTAAAAAGAGCAGGCTTAAAAATCACTCTCCCTCGAATTAAAATCCTCAGTATTCTTCAGCAGCCAAAAAACCAACATATAAGCGCCGAAGATGTTTATAAAATTTTATTAGGGCAACATGAAGAAATTGGCTTGGCGACGGTATACCGAGTATTAAACCAGTTTGATGATGCTGGTATTGTTACCCGTCATCACTTTGAAGGCGGTAAGTCTGTTTTTGAATTATCACATAAAGCGCATCATGATCATCTCGTTTGTTTAAAATGCGGTAAAGTGGTTGAGTTTGAAGATAATATTATTGAACAAAGACAAAGTGATATAGCCGTGGCACATAAGATTAAGCTAACAAACCATAGCTTATACCTTTACGGCGAATGTGAAGATGAAGTCGCATGTGAGTCATTCAGAAAAAAACATCAGTAATTTTACTTAAGTTACCCGTTAAGTGACCTGTAATTTATATATATTATAAAAAGCTTAAATAAAAACGCTGTGATAGCAATATCACAGCGTTTTTTATTTTAAATGCTAAGTTTATTTCAAGTGATTAGGCTTTCTTCAAGTACGCAGCCACCAAAACAATGCGAGTACCGTTAACTTTACCTTCAATATGCTCTGGGTTATCGGTTAAAGTAATACCACGCACTAAGATACCTTGTTTAGCCGTGAAGTTGGCACCTTTAACTTTTAAGTCTTTAATCAAGGTAACATTATCACCGTCTTGTAATTCTGCACCATTGCTATCACGCGTAGGTCCATTACTTCGCTCTGCCGCTATGCCTTGCTCAGCCCACGTTTTCACTTCTGCTTCTAAATAAATCATCTCCAAAGCATCTTGTGCCCAACTCTCGGTAGAAAGCTTGTGCAACATACGATATGACACAACTTGCACCGCGGGCTCTTGATTCCACATACTGTCATTTAAACAACGCCAATGGTTTAAATCTAATTCGGTTTGTCCCTCAATTTGAGATAAGCAATTTTGGCATAAATAAATAGCTTGCTGAGCACTTAAGTCACTTGTTGGCGGTACCGGATAAACGGCTAAGTTGTCTGTGCTAGTACACAGTTCACAGCTATTATTGCTACGTTTTTTTAATGCTTGTTCTGTCGGCATAGTATTTCCAAAATAAATCAAATTATAGATGATGTAATTATACTCGTTAAGACATGTTTTTCTATGAAAAATACGTCTTAACTGTTAATTTATGTAAAGCTAAAATAGTGCTATAGATTAGTTCCTTTACAATGATATAAACGGACTTATTCCCTCCAGACCATTAGGCTTTACTATGTCAAAACATATATCGAAAAACACGCCAAAAACAGCGTTGGACAAGCAAGCCTGCCGCCCTTCGGTTATTCAAAAAATAAAATCGATCAGCTTAGTAAGCCAGATAGTTATCGCCATTATATTGGCCTGCATACTCGCAACCCTATCACCAGAATCAGCCAAAAGCTTTAGCATACTGGGCAGTTTATTTGTTAGTGGATTAAAAGCAGTCGCGCCAATACTTGTATTCATACTTGTTACTTCAGCAATTGCTAATCAAAAAGTCGATAGTAGCGCTGAATTAAAGCCTATTATTACCTTATATTTTATCGGTACCTTAAGTGCTGCATTTGTTGCCGTACTATTAAGTTTTACTTTCCCAGCAGAGCTCACTTTAAACTTAGCGAGTGCGAATGCTAACCCACCACAGAACCTCACTCAAGTTTTAGCAACCTTAGCTTTTAAAGTAGTAGAAAATCCAGTAAGTGCTATAACTAGTGGTAACTTTATCGCGGTGCTTGCTTGGGGGGTAGGTTTAGGCTTAGCCTTAAAAAAAGCCAATAATTCCAGTAAAATCATGGTGCATGATTTAAGTGAAGCCATATCAAGTATAGTACGTATAGTGATACGCCTAGCACCATTAGGTATCTTTGGCTTGGTTGCTAATACTGTCGCTAATACAGGGTTTAGTGCCTTAGCCCAATATAGCCACCTCGTCGGCCTATTACTCGGAGCTATGTTAATTATTGCTTTGCTAGTAAACCCTCTTATCGTCTTTATAATCACGAAGAAAAATCCTTTTCCTTTGGTATTCACCTGCCTTAAAGAGTCTGGTATAACCGCTTTTTTTACGCGTAGCTCTGCGGCAAATATTCCCGTAAATATGGCTTTATGTAAAAAATTAGCTTTACATGAAGAAACCTATTCAGTGTCAATACCGTTAGGTGCAACCATTAATATGGCGGGTGCTGCAATAACAATTACGGTATTAACCTTAGCAACGACCAACACCTTAAATATTGAAGTGAGTTTCTTAACCGCTCTACTATTGTCTATCGTCGCTTCTATTTCAGCTTGTGGTGCATCAGGGGTCGCGGGAGGATCACTGTTACTTATTCCATTAGCCTGTAGTTTATTTGGCATAAATAATGATATTGCTATGCAGGTTGTTGCGATTGGTTTTATTATTGGGGTTATTCAAGACTCCGCTGAAACAGCATTGAACAGCTCAACTGATGTAGTATTTTCAGCTGCGGTATCACATAAAATGACTAATGCTAGGTAAAACAGCACAATTCAAAGTGAATCACGGCCAATTAAGAAGGTACTATTTAGCTTAATCGTGGTTTACTGTCTGATTATTTAATATAGATATGCTCACTTCGTTGTCGCTTGCTATAAAGGGTTTACAAATAAAAAGCCCTACCGCTGCGACCAACTCATGGTCATAATATAAAAAAGCAATGCGCTTACGTTGCCATGGCGCAATGTTTAATTCTTGCAGCACCTTTTTAACACTACGGGAATGTTGCCTAAAATGAGGTAAGCATTTAGGGTTATCATGGCAAAAACGAATACTCACTTGCTGCCCTTGTTTAGGTAACAATATAGCTGGCAACCGTTTATTGTTCTCTCTATTACCAGAAAACGTAGTCTTTGTTCTGAACAGTAATTTACCGAGTTTATCGGGTAAACTTAAAGTAAGATCTTCTATAAGACTTTGATTTTGAAATAACTCAATATTTTCCTGCCAATCACTTATATCGTTATATTCTGGCGTTAAAAAAAGTACACCTTTAAAGCGTCTAAAAAAATGATTGGCTACTTTAATTTGAGGTGTTTTATCATGCTTCGCTTTGAGTTGCTCCCTCACTTGATTGACTTGCTCTGTACTTGGCATTAGACAATGATGTTGCGCCATAAAAAAGCGAATGAGATTATTAAATCGGGCGGGAGACAGTTTTTTTAAAGCAAAAACACTCAAGCTACTTTCACTTGATTTACAATGAATTAAGTCTTGACTGGCCAATTCATCTAACAACTCTTGCCCTGCTAAACAATGACTAGCGCTGCGATTAATGGTGTTATTAATACTAGGCCAGCGCGCTCTTAACATAGGCATTATTTTCTGTCTAATAAAGTTTCGGTCGAAACTAGTGTCCTGATTAGACTCATCATCAATCCACACAAGAGAGTGATTTTCAGCATAGTTTTCTATCTCTTGGCGAGATACACTCAGTAAAGGGCGAACTAATAAGTGTTGGCCAAGCTGAGTTTGTTCAGACATTGAAGCCAAGCCTTTTAAACCCGCACCGCGTTTAAGTGCTAATAAAAAGGTTTCACTTTGATCATCACTGTGGTGCCCCGTTAATATTAACGACTTTTTATCTGTTAAAGATTGAAGAGCATTATAACGGGCGTCTCGGGCTAAGGCTTCAAGTGATTGCTGTGCTTTTGGCTGTACATTGACGCACTTAACAATAAGTTTTACCGCTAGATTAAGGCAGGTTTGTTCGGCAAAATTTTGCCAACGCTCGGCATTTTTACTCAAGCCATGATTAACATGACAAACGGTAATATCATTAAAAATAAGCTTTTTTTGCTTTAATTGCATTAGTGCATGCAGCAGTACTTGCGAGTCAATACCTCCACTGTAGGCAATAATCAGCGCCATATTGCCATGACTATCGACAATAGTTTTGAGGGCGGTATGAAGAGTTGAGGTAAGTTTATCCATAGAAATAAAGTGCCGATGGTCATGACTTATATAAAGAGGCTATCTATAAAAAGACTATCGACACTACTTTTGAGGTTACGGCTTAGCAGTAACCAAATGACATTAATCTTTCGTAACGCTGCTCGATAAGAGCATCTTTACTTAAGCCCTCCAACTCACTTAAATCTTTTATCAGGGTTTCTTTAAGCTGTGCAGCCATCATGTCCATATCACGATGTGCTCCACCTAATGGCTCTTCAATGATACTATTAATTAAATCAAGCTCTTTAATACGTTGTGCCGTGATACCCATTGCGGCCGCTGCTGTAGGTGCTTTTTCAGCTGTTTTCCATAAAATAGAGGCACAACCCTCAGGTGAAATTACTGAGTAAGTGGCATATTGCAGCATATTAACACGATCACCAACACCAATGGCCAATGCGCCACCTGAGCCACCTTCACCGATAACAGTACAGATAATAGGCACAGTTAATCGTGCCATCACTTTTAAGTTACGGGCAATAGCCTCACTTTGACCACGCTCTTCCGCGCCAATACCAGGATACGCACCGGGAGTATCGATGAAGGTGATGATTGGCATATTAAAACGTTCTGCCATCTCCATTAAACGTAGCGCTTTGCGGTAACCTTCAGGACGAGGCATACCAAAGTTACGTTTTATTTTTTCAGCCGTTGAACGACCTTTTTGATGACCAATAATCATCACTGGTTTACCGTCTAAACGTGCGGTACCACCAACAATAGCACTATCATTAGCATAAGCACGATCACCTGCCAACTCATCAAACTCAGTAAAAACACGGGGTATATAATCAAGCGAATAGGGACGTTGTGGATGACGAGCCACACGCGCAGTTTGCCAAGGGTCAAGATTTGAAAAGATTTTCTTAGTTTGCTCTTTATTTTTTTCGCGTAACTGTGAAATTTGATCTTCTATATCAAGATCAAGCTCTTGGCCGTTATTAACTAACTGAAGCTCTTCTATTTTTGCATCAAGTTCAGCAATAGGCTGCTCGAAATCTAAAAAGTTTAATGACATGCTTATTTTTACCTAATAAATCTAGTTGATTTTTTAAAATTGTTTTTCGCTACTTAACCAAAACACCTTAAACTGAGTAGCTATTATTTAAATTCCATGGCAATACTCTCTTCACCAAGTAATATTTTTAATTCGTATAGTAACATATCCGCTGGCGTTACTCGCCATTGCACACCGAGTTCAAGCATAGCCTGAACTTCTACGCGCTGATAAAAAACCCTCACTGGACAGGTACCCTCTTTAAAAGGCGTTAATACCTGAGCGAATTTCTCGATAAAATCATCTTTTATCAAGTTATTATCAATTTTAATATCAATAGAGCTAAGATAATTTTCACGCGCGCCAATAATGGTCATTATATCCCGAGCCGTCATGGTATTACCACCAGAATAATCATCAAAGCTGACCTGTCCACTACAAACTAAAATCGCATCGGTGACCAGCAACTCGGCAAAGCGATCATAGTCATCAGGAAATAATCGAATGTCCATGCGGGCACTTTTATCATCTAAGGTGACTAAAGCCCAACGACGCCCACGTTTATTGACTAGCACACGTACACCGATGACTAAACCAACCGCAACGGCTTGTTTATCTCTACCGGTCGGCTGCATGCCAAGGAGTCTGTTCGATGAGTATTTTTTAATTTCACTTAAATAACGATTAATGGGGTGGCCGGTTAAATAAAGGCCTAATGTTTCCTTCTCACCATCGAGCCAAACTTCTTCAGCCCAAGGCTTAACGGCTTTAAAACATTGTCTGGAGTCTGTTTGTTCATCATTAATTAAACCAAATAAATCATTTTGTCCCAGTGACTCAGCTTTCGCATGCTGCTCTGCTGCTTTAATGGCTTCGGGTAAGTTTTCAAAGAGTGCCGCTCGATTCGCCCCCTGCTCTTGGGTGCATCCCTTTACGTATTTAGGACCTAAAGCATCCATGGCACCCGATTTAATGAGCTTCTCTAACACACGTTTATTCGTTTTTTTAAGATCCAGACGGGCACAAAAATCAAATAAATCAGTAAAGGGACCATCTGCTTGTCGGGCAGTAATAATTGCTTCTATTGGGCCTTCACCTACGCCTTTAACTGCACCTATACCATAAACGATTTGGTTATCATCGTTAACGGTAAACTTATATTGACCCGCATTCACATCGGGTGGTAATAAATCTATTTCCATATTGCCACACTCATCAACAAGCGTAACAATTTTTTCAGTATTGTCCATATCCGCAGACATCACCGCGGCCAGAAAGGGAGCAGGAAAATGTGTCTTCATCCATAAGGTTTGATAAGATACCAACGCATAAGCCGCTGAGTGAGATTTGTTGAAGCCATAACCGGCAAATTTTTCCACCAAATCGAATATCTTCATGGCGAGCTCGCCATCAACACCTCGGTCTATCGCACCTTGTTCAAAACCCGCACGCTGTTTAGCCATTTCTTCTGGTTTTTTCTTACCCATAGCACGGCGAAGCATATCGGCACCACCAAGCGAGTAACCAGCAAGCACTTGCGCAATTTGCATGACCTGTTCTTGATATAAGATAATGCCGTAAGTGGGTTCAAGGACTGGCTTGAGATCAAGATGTTCCCAAGTTTTATCGGGGTAACTCACTTCTTCACGACCATGCTTACGCTCGATAAAGTTGTCAACCATGCCTGACTGCAATGGCCCCGGTCTAAATAAAGCCACCAGTGCGATAATGTCTTCAAAGCAATCGGGCTTTAACTTATCAATAAGCGATTTCATTCCGCTAGATTCTAACTGGAATACCGCGGTAGTTTTAGCGGCAAGCAATAGCTTAAAACTGGCTTGGTCTTCAAGATCAATTTTAGTAATGTCTATTGGCTCTTTGCCCGCTTTAATCAGTTTTACATCGGCCATTTCAATGGCCCATTGCAAAATAGTTAGCGTTCTAAGCCCTAAGAAATCGAATTTAACTAAACCAGCATCTTCAACATCATTTTTATCAAATTGCGTGACTGGATTATTACCTTCATCATCACAGTACAGTGGTGCAAAGTCAGTAATGGTTGTCGGTGAAATAACCACGCCACCCGCATGTTTACCAGCATTACGTGTAGTACCTTCAAGAATGCGACACATATCAATCAGGTCTTTAACATCGCTGTCTTGTGCGTAAATTTCTGGTAACTTAGGCTCTTCTTCAAATGCCTTAGCTAAAGTCATGCCCGGCGTTGGTGGAATCAGTTTTGAAATTCTGTCAACAAAACCATAGGGGTGACCCAACACTCGGCCAACATCTCGAATAACCGCTTTTGCCGCCATGGTACCAAAGGTAATAATTTGCGAAACAGCATCTCGCCCATACAGTTCTGCTACATGGTCAATCACCTCATCACGTCGGTCCATACAAAAATCGATATCGAAATCTGGCATTGAGACCCGTTCAGGGTTTAAGAAACGCTCAAAGAGTAAATCATATTCAAGAGGATCAAGGTCAGTAATATCAAGAGCGTATGCAACAAGAGAACCCGCACCTGAACCACGACCTGGCCCAACAGGAATATTATTGTCTTTACTCCATTGAATAAATTCCATCACGATAAGAAAATATCCGGGGAAACCCATATCATTAACAACTTTAAGCTCAATCTTTAAGCGTTCATCATAAGGCGCTCTTATCTCGGCAAAGTCTTCAGCATTGCGGTCGAATAATTGATCAAGGCGCTTTTCTAGGCCTTTTTCAGAAACCTTAATGAAAAAGTCATTAATTTCTAGGCCTTCGGTTGGAAAGTCGGGCAGTACGTATTCACCTAAGGTGACGGTAACATTACAACGCTTAGCTATCTCAACAGTATTGGCCAAAGCTTCCGGAATATCGTTAAATAGCGCACACATCTCTTCTTCAGAACGTAAAAATTGCTCTGCACTGTAACGTTTAGGACGTCGTTTATCGCCTAAGGTGTAACCATCGTGAATAGCCACACGGATCTCATGGGCATCAAAATCATCAGGTGAGAGAAACATCACCTCATTGGTTGCGACTACGGGTAAGTTCTGTTGCTCTGCGAGTTCGACAGCAAGGTGAATATAATTTTCTTCATCATCACGACCCGTTCTAATTAACTCTAGAAAAAAACAGCGGTCAAAATGCTGTTGATAAAAACCAACCATTTTTTTAACAAGTTCAGCATTACCTTTTAATAAGGCTTTACCTATATCACCTTCACGGCCACCCGAAAGGATAAGTAACCCCTCTTTAAAGTCAACTAACCAGGCTTTATCAATAACGGCTCTATTTTGAATATGTCCACGCAGGTATGCTTTAGAGATAAGCTCAGTGATATTCTTATAACCGATGTTGTTGGTGGTTAGCACAACGATACGTGAAAGTTCATCGGCTAATTCATCGCTCTTCACCCAAAAATCACAGCCAATAATCGGCTTTAACCCAGCACCATGAGCCGCATGATAATATTTAACTAAACCACACAAGTTAGTTTGGTCAGTCAGTGCCAGTGCCGGCATATTTAATTCAGCCGCTCTACCGACCAGCGCTTTAACTTTCTTTAAGCCATCGCACATTGAAAAATCACTGTGGACACGCAAGTGGATAAACTTAGGCGCTACCAAGTTGCTTGATTCTTCTTCTGTAATAATATCCGTCATGGCTTCACTCATACTTTCACCATGACTTTACTTATGCTTTTACTCATGAAAGGTACCTAACACTTTTGCAACCGGTTTAAAACTTTGTCGATAACAATCTAATACGCCATGCTCAATTATTTTTTCTAAATGGAGTTTTGTTGGGTAACCTTTGTGTTTGGCAAAACCATACTCTGGATGCAACTTATCAAGGGCTATCATTTCAGCATCACGAGCAACTTTAGCAATAATGGAAGCCGCACTTATTTCGGCAACCCGAGCATCACCTTTAACGACCGCTTGGCTCTTTATCTTGCTATTTTGTTGCGGGCTCGGCCTCTCATTATTCAGACGGGCATTGCTTAAAAAAGTAGGGCATCGATTACCATCAACGAGAACAAAATCTGGCTCAACCGAAAGTTCTGCCACAGCGCGTTGCATTGCAAGCATAGTGGCATGTAAAATATTTAAGGTGTCTATTTCATCAGGACTTGCGCGGCCAATAGACCAAGCAATGGCCTTTTCTTTAATTTCAATAGATAAGCTAGATCGCTTCTTTTCTGAGAGTTTTTTAGAGTCCATCAAGCCCTCAATAGGGTTGTCAGGATCTAATATCACTGCTGCCGTGACCACATCGCCAACTAAAGGGCCACGACCAACTTCATCTACTCCAGCAATGCAGTAAGCAATAGGGTATTCAAAATCAGGAAAAGTTTGTTTACTCACCATAAATATATTCTTATCTTATTTGTATTTTATTTATCTATTTTTATGTTTTACTTAGGTCGAGCTTTAATCTAAATGCTAGTAACTGAAGGCTATTTAGCGATAACAGCAAGTATCGCGTTAGCGGCTTGTTTACTGGCATCACACTTTAGCTGTTGATGTATTTCAGTATAACACTCATTAAGTTGGCTTTGATCTTGGTATAAGCGCTCTTTAATCAAAGGCACTATATTTTCAGGGCAAACTTCATTTTGAAGCAGTTCGGGCACTAAAGATCGGTTGGTTAATAAATTAGGTAAAGAGAACCACTTCAACTTAATCAACCGACGCGCTAATAAAAACGTTATGGCGTTAAACTTATAACAAATAACCATAGGACGTTTAATTAATGCGGCTTCTAAGGTAACCGTACCCGAAGCAGTTAGTAGGCAATCACTCGCAGTCATCACGTCTTGGCTTTGGTTAAGTACCACTTTTACTACTAAATCGGGGGCAAATTCAGCTTTAAGGGCATTGAATTGCTCAACCCTTTGTTGACTGATCATTGGGGCAACGAAGAGCAGTTCACTATCCTCTGCTTGTAATATTTGAGCACTTTTGAAAAAATCTTGCAGTAATCGTGATAATTCACCACCTCGACTGCCGGGCATAAGCGCTAGAATTTTTTTATCTTGCGCTAGACCTAGCTTAGTTCTGGCTGAAGCTTTGTCACTTTGCATAGGGATATCATCCGCAAGTGGGTGCCCAACAAAGGTACAAGGCACATGGTGTTTATCATAAAAGGCTTTTTCAAAGGGTAATAAAGCTAAGACCATATCAGTCGCTTTGGCAATTTTAAAGATACGCTTTTGACGCCAAGCCCAAACAGATGGGCTAACATAATGAACCGTTTTAATGCCCTGCATTTTAAGCTTCAATTCAAGGCCAATATTAAAGTCAGGGGCATCAATACCAATAAAAACAGCAGGCTTATTGGTGGTAAAGAATTCAGTTAATGTTTTACGAACATAGAATAAACGGCGGATGCGGCCAAGTACTTCCACTAAGCCCATCACAGAGAGTTCGTCCATGGCAAATAAACTTTCAAAACCCAGCTTTTCCATCTTTGGACCGCCAATACCAATGAAACGGGCCGTAGGATAAGTATTTTGTAGGACTTTCATCAAGCCTGCGCCAAGGGTGTCGCCTGAATGTTCACCCACAACAAGTGCGAATACGCGGGGAGTTTCCTGTGTGTTTTGTTCTGCAAGATATTGTTCTTTGATCTGATTTTTATCGGTCATAGCATTAAAGGTACTTATCATTATAAGTACCTGACTCAACGGCTTGCGATGAACCATCGATAATTAACGGTACCCGTTTCAATGGTTGATGATTAACGGCTTTTTTAACAGCCATTTTTTAACGAATAATGCCGCGATTAGACTTTTTAATTGAGTCACAAAAGGCTTGTAATTCGGGCGATTGCTCTGGCATTTCACTGATTTTAGCCAGTGCATCATCGAGAGAAAGCCCTTGACGATAAATCATTTTGTAAGCGCGTTTTATCACTAAAATAGTTTCTTTTTCAAATCCACGACGTTTTAAACCTTCACTATTTAAACCAAACGGTTTTGCTGGTTGACCTGAAGCCATCACATAAGCGGGTACATCTTTGAGGACGGTAGCCGTTCCTGCAATAAAACTGTGTGCGCCAATTTGACAAAATTGATGTACACCAACCATGCCTCCAATAATAACGTGATCACCAACATGGACATGACCAGCAATTGAGGCATTATTAGCAAAAATGCAATGACTACCTACCATGCAATCATGCGCTACATGAGTATAAGCCATAAAGAGGTTATTACTGCCTATCTGAGTAATACTTTTATCTTGAATCGTGCCACGGTGGATTGTACAAGACTCTCGGAAGGTATTATTATCACCGATAATGAGTTCTGTTGGTTCACCTGCATACTTAAGATCTTGACAATCTTCACCTATACTGGCGAATTGAAATATTTTATTACCTTTACCTAGCTGTGTAGGACCATTAATGACCACATGTGATTTTATTTCACAATTATCACCAATAACAACGTTACCAGCAATATAAGTCCAAGGACCTATGGAGACATTTTTGCCAATAACAGCACCAGGTTCAATAATAGCTTGGGGATGAATCATGCGTTTAATCTTCTATTTGGTAAGTAAGCGTTCTAGTATTATAAGCGATAGTTTGAATAATAATAATAAGCAACGATTATAAGGTGCGACGAGCACACATAAGATCCGCGCTACAAACTACTGTACCATCAACAATAGCTTCACCATAAAATTTCCACATGCCACGACGTTCTTTGATTAACTCGACATGAAGGTGCATTGTGTCACCCGGTAATACGGGCTTTTTAAATTTAGCTTTGCCTATTGAGGCAAAAAGATACATTTCATTATCTTGGCGGCCTTCTGTACTTTTAAAGCCCAGAATTCCCGTAGCCTGTGCAAGCGCTTCTAAAATTAAAACGCCTGGAAATATTGCCATTTCAGGGAAGTGTCCAGTAAAAACAGGCTCATTTATCGTGACATTCTTAATGGCATGTAATGTTTTACCGGGTACATGATCCAAGACTTTATCCACTAATAACATAGGGTATCTGTGCGGTATTAGGGTTTTAATTTCATTAAGATCGATTGGTTTTTTTACAGTTTCCAAATGAATATTCCTTTTGGGCTAGTGCTAGACTAGTACGATAGAGAAATTGACAGTTCGATGACTAACCATAGACTAAATTTACGTCAGATTAACCCTTGATACACTAAAGGTTTCGCTCTATTTTACGCATTGAAGGGATTAATAGCTAGTTATTCGCGAGCAATTTCTCTAATTCTTTCACCCGTTTAGTTAAGTTTTCTAACCGCTTAACGCGCGCGTTATTTTTATGCCATTCTTTATTTGGAGTCACCGGCATACCCGAAGAATAAACACCTGGCTCAGTGATACTCTTGGTTACCATAGCCATGCCGGTAAAAACACAATGATCCGCAATTTTTATATGTCCGTTTATGCCGACTAAACCAGCAATGGTACAGTTTTTGCCTATGACAGTGCTACCGGCAATAACACTACAACCGGCCATAGCGGTATTTTCACCAATGATTACATTGTGAGCTATTTGGATCTGATTATCTAAAATGACACCGTCTCTTATTTCGGTATTATCAAGTGCACCGCGGTCTATTGTGGTACTGGCACCAATTTCAACATGATTACCAATAGTTACACTACCGAGTTGTGGGATTTTATACCATTTAAGGTCCCCCTTTACCGGCGCATAACCAAAGCCATCGGAGCCAATCACGGTATTAGCTTGAATTAAACAATGTTGACCAATTTCGACTCGATGATAAATAGTTATATTTGCCCAAAGTGTCGTCGACTCACCAATAATTACGCCTTGTCCAATGAAACAGCCCGCGCCAATACTAACATTATTTGCCAATTGAACGCCCGACTCGATGACCGTATTAGCGCCAATACTTACATTATTTCCCATAGTAACATCATCAGCGATGACTGCGCTTTGATGAACGCCACAAGCAACCGGAGGAGTACTATCAAGTAAGTTGGCTAATATGGCATAGCCCATGTAGGGATTATCCATCACAAGTGCATTAACGGGACAAAACTCGACCATATCTGGAGAGATAATAACAGCACTCGCTTGAGTAGCGGTAAGCTGCTGCTGATATTTGCTATTGGCGAGAAAAGCCACCTGCCCTTGCGATGCTTTAGCCAACGTAGCTAGGCTAGTAATATGACATGATTCGACCATTGAGGTATCACTGTCCGATTGTACCATCAATTTGGCATCTAGCTTTTTAGCTATTTCAGCTAATGTAAATGTCATATCCGTGCCTCTTCTCTGTCTTTTTAAATCAAAGACTATATTTCTTTAGCTTATTTAAGCTCACTAACACGCTCAACAACAAGCTCTGTGATACTTGCACTTGGTTTGAAGTAAATAACAGCTTGTTGAGAAAGCACTAAGTCATAATCTTCTTTTACAGCAATCTTATCAACTGCTTGACGGACTAGCGCAATAATTTTATTGGTTTCTTGATTTTGACGTGCGGTCGCTTTTTGCTGTAATGCCTTACCTTTTACTTGGTAATCGGTAAATAAAGATTGGATTTTAGCATCCAGCTCTTCTTTTTCTTTGACACTCATTAATGAACCATCACGCTTGAGCTTTTCTTGGTAGTATTTGATGTCTTTTTCAAGTTGCGTAATCACTGTTTTTTCATCTTTAAACTCGGCTTCTAAACTTTGCATTAATGCTGCGGTTTGCGGCAATTTTTGCATTATTTCTTGAAAGTTAACTACAGCGATTTTTTGATCTGCTGCCATTACCGAGCTTGCTAATAACAAACCTGTCGCTGCTGCCCCCATAACCATAGTTTTGATAACTTTTTTCAACGTTGTTCTCCTTTATTTTTATTTGTTGCTATTCACACGGTTAATTTTTTTAGCGAGTTAAAATAACAAGGTAAAATAATATGATGTATAAAAAACAGTTTGTTAAAACGTTTGACCAATATTAAAGCTAAAGAATGAAAGATCATCGCCTTCTTCTTCTCTAACCGATCGGGCAAAACTAAATATCATTGGACCCATTGGTGATAGCCATTGGATAGATATACCTGCAGAACTACGAAAACGAGCCGGATCAGAATAGTCTTCTAATTTATCATATTCACTCGATGATAAGTTTTCATAATCTTCTAGATTAAACTCACTATCCCAGACATTACCCGCATCCCAAAAGAGACTCGTGCGAACACTACTGGCAAAACTTTCATCTAAAAATGGCGTTGGTACAATTAACTCAATACCTGCTAATGCCATGGTATTACCACCAACAGATCTTGACGAAACGCCAATGGTGTCATTATCAGGGCCTAAACAACAAGCCCCATTAGGTAATATCTGTGGGTAACGATATACGGCACGTGGACCAACGGTATTATTTTCAAAGCCACGTAGGGTATCAGAGCCACCCGCGCTGAAGTTTTCCCAAAAAGGCAATAACTGATCATTACCATCAACTTTGCCATAGCCGTTAGCATAACCAAACTGGAAACGCGTTAACACAGACCATTGTTGATTGCGCGTTAAGGGGTAGTAGAATTTTGCATCATAGTTTAATTTAAAATATTGCAAATCAGACTCTGGCGAAGTCACTTTGGCGGTAAATCTTTGCGAAGATCCTGCCGTAGGGAAAGTCCCTCGGTTTAACGTACTTCGTGACAATCCAACGGATAGCTCTAATGTTTTAAATGCTAATTGGCCATCAGGATCATCAGAGTCCGCATAAATATCATAAAAATCTTGGATTTGATCATAAGCTTGTAATTGAGAAATTTGGTTATACTTATAGCCAGCACCAAAGTTGACACGAAGATACTCATCAATAGGGAAGCCCAAGTTAACACCTATGCCATAGGTTTTATTATTATATTCAACTAAATTGGCATTGCCTGCGTCATATTCATTGTAGTAAATTTGCCCGCCTAACGAGACAGCATCAACAGTAAAGTAAGGATTGGTAAATGAAATAGTGGCGCTTTTTTGATAATAGCTTTTGGCAAGACTCAAACCAAGGGAGTTACCGGTGCCTAAAAAATTATTTTGCTGAACGCCCGCATTTAAACTTAACTTAGTTTGAGAGCCATAACCAACCCCAGCGTTAAACGAACCTGACGGTTGTTCCTTGACAGTAAAGTCGATATCAACTAAATCGTCTTCGCCTTCAATTTGCTTAGTCTCAAACTCAACTGATTCCATATAAGGCAAACGCATTAACCAAGCTTTTGATGATTCAACTTGTCCGTTAGATAACCAAGCACCTTCCATTTGTCTCATTTCACGGCGCAAAACGTTATCTGCGGTGACATGGTTACCGGTAAAGTTTATACGATTAACATAGATGCGCTTACCTGGATCTACCGAAATAGAAAGTTTAACCGTATGGGTCTCATCATCAATGTCAGGAATTGTAGTTACTTTGGGATAAGCATAACCATAACGACCTAGAAACTTACTAATAACTTCCTCGGTATAAGTCACTTCGGCGCCATTGTATAGTTCACCTTCTCGTAGTGGATTAATGGCACGAATTGTTCTTTCAAAGCCAGCCATATCACCAATAAAGTCAACTTCACTAATGGTGTATGTTTCACCTTCAGTAACATTTAAAGCGATATAAACAGCTTTTTTATCGGGCGTCATTGATACTTGAGTAGAGTCAACTTTATAACGTAAATAGCCACGGTTAAGGTAATAGCTATTTATCGTTTCCATATCGCCTTGCAATGTTTGTTTTTGGTATCTATCTTGCGCCATAAAATCCCACCATGGCGAATCGAAAGTAAGTTCTATTTTTTCTAAAAGCTGTACATCCGAAAATATTTCATTACCCACAATATTTATTTGCTTGATAGACGCGGAGTCACCTTCAACAAAAACAAACTCTAAATTAACCCTATTTCTCGGTAAGTGGGTAATTTTAGCCGTTACTTTAGCGTTATATTTACCAATACTGTGATAAAAGTTTTCTAAGCCCAACTCGATACCTGAAATAACGGTACGATCAAGGGTTTCGCCAACGCGAATGTCACTGCCATCAAGGCTTTCTGTTAATTGTTCATCTTTAAGATCTTTGTTGCCATCAAATAATATTTCACTAATCGTTTCTCGTTCTCTCACCCGGTAAATTAAACGATTGCCATCACGATAAACCCTGATCCCGTTAAAGTGACCTGATTTATAAAGCGCTTTGATTGACTGTGAAATTCGAAAGTCGTTGAGGTTATCACCTACATTAAAAGGTATGTGAATTAATGCGGCTCCTAAAGCCACTCGCTGTAAGCCTTTAACTTCGATATCTTCAACTTGGAAGCGTTGTTCTGCGTTGGCGTTAAGTGCTGCGGTTCCTAATGCACCATATATAAGGGCAAAGGCAATATTTTTCATGATCATAAATTTAACTTAATTACTTCTTTTATAAAAAACTGTTAGCGACACTTTCATTCGTTTTTTTCTTGACTAACACTCGGTTGAAATTATTAATTTTGCTTTAACTTCACAGGAAGTAAAAGCATTGAACAATTAAACAGCCATTATTTATTAACCGTTAGCAATAATGGTCGGTTCCTGAACCTGACTCCTGCACTTTACAATAATTTTAAGCATCTTTGTTGGTAAATTTTACCTAAATATTATGCTAGTTACACGCTATATTTTTAACTACTCAGCCCAGTACTCGATTAAAGTCATTAAACAAGCCGATCGACATCAACATTAATAAGACCAGCGCACCAAACTTAAAACCAGCCTCTTGTATTTTCTCTGGTACTTCTTTACCCGTAAAAAGCTCTATAAGATAATAGAGTAAGTGTCCGCCATCAAGTACTGGTAGGGGTAAAAGGTTAATTATTCCCAAATTAATACTAATTAAGGCTAAAAAGCCTAAAAAATAAACAAAGCCATATCCCGCGCTACTTCCTGCGCCTTGAGCAATACCAATAGGACCACTTAAATTTTTTATGGATACATCACCCGTAATCAGCTTGCCGATCATACCAAAAGTTAACGATGTCAAATTCCATGTTCGTTGCGCACTTTCTTTAATCGCTTCGATAGGTCCATACTTTAAATTGATCAAAAATTCTTCTGGCCATGGTTCTGTTTTAGGTGCTACACCTATATAGCCAATAATCCTACCCCCTTGGTCAATACGCTTTGGTGTCACGGGCAAGGACATCACATTATCACGGCGCTTAACGGTAATTAAAACCTCTTGTTCTGGGAATAATTTAATCTCTTTAGCAAAAGCGAACCATGTATCTAAAGATTTACCATTAACAGCCATAAGTTGATCACCAATTTTTAACCCTCCTAATGCCGCGGGGCTATCATCGGCTACTGCCGCCAACTCATTATGCAATTTCGGTCTAAAAGGTATAATACCTAAACTGAGCAACGCTGAAGTTTTATCTGGTGAAAACTGCCAAGTACGGGTATCTAATACTTGAGTAGCGATATATTGACTGTCACGACTCTTCGTTTTTATCTCAATGTTTTTATTACCTATCTCCGCAATAAGCGCAAGATTAACTTCTTGCCAATTATGAGTACTTTGTCCATTTACACTAACAATCTCACTATTAACCCTTAACTGAGCCTTTTGAGCAATGGAGTTTTCCGCAATATTGCCAATAATAGGTTTGACGCTTGGCACACCAATCAAAAACATGACATACAATGCGAACAAAGCGAAAATAAAATTCGCGATGGGACCCGCAGCGACAATCGCTATACGTTGATAAACCGTTTTAACATTAAAGGTTTTATCTTTATCTTCTAGGGGGACATCATCAACACGCTCGTCCAACATCTTGACATAACCTCCTAAAGGTATCATTGCCAAAACATATTCAGTGCCATCTCGCCCTGTTTTTCGCCAAAGTGCTCGGCCGAAGCCAATCGAAAACCGTATAACTTTCACACCATTTTTTCTAGCGACCCAGAAATGACCATATTCATGTACTGTTACTAGGATACCTAAAACGATCACAAAAGACGTTAGGTTCCATAAAAACTCAATCATTGTAGCTATTATCCATTACGTTTGCAGCTACTTTCGGCAATAAAGTTAGCCAATAAATTTTGTGCGAATGTGCGTACCTGCATATCAAGGGCAATGACTTCATTAATATTCTCTACCTGATGTGAGACAAATTTTTTCACAGAAGTTTCATTTATTTTAAATATATCGGTAAACTTTATTTTTTCCGCTAAAAAAGCATCAACGGCTATTTCATTCGCGGCATTAAGGGCTGTACAAGCAGCTTGCCCTTGTTTACAGGCATCAATAGCCAATTTCAAGTTGGGATATCGAGCATAATCCACATCTTGGAACTCAAAAGAGGCGGTATTAAAGAAATCTAACGGTGCTACGCCAGATTCAATACGCTCAGGAAAACTTAAGGCATGTGCAATGGGCGTACGCATATCAGGGTTGCCCATTTGAGCTATAACAGAGCCATCTTTATATTGTACCATTGAATGTATCGTACTTTGTGGGTGTAAGACAACTTGAATATCTTCTGCTTGAACATTAAAAAGCCACTTGGCTTCAATAAACTCCAACCCTTTATTCATCATAGTCGCAGAGTCTACTGAAATTTTTCGTCCCATATCCCAATTTGGGTGGTTACATGCTTGGACAGGGGTTACCGATGCGAGTGCATCAATAGCAACCGTTCTTAAAGGACCGCCAGATCCCGTTAACAGTATTTTACTGATACCATTATCAAGCAGTTCGCACTCACCCATTTTACGCTGCTGTTTAGCGGGTAAACATTGAAAGATTGCATTGTGCTCACTGTCGATAGGTAAAAGTTCCGCACCGGAAGCTTTCACTGCCGCCATAAAAATAGCGCCTGAAGTCACTAACGCTTCTTTATTCGCTAAGAGTACACGTTTACCGGCATTAACCGCTGCAAGCGTCGGTAATAAGCCAGCAGCACCAACAATAGCCGCCATAACGGTATCCGAACTGGCACATTGAGCAATGTCAATTAAGGCTTTTTCGCCTGACAAAACGGTAATATTACTCACATTAGCTTCATTAAGCTTTTGGATGAGCAATGCAGCATGTTTACTAGACACTAACACGACTTGTTGAGGTTTAAATTCAAGACATTGCTCAAAAATAACGTTAACACTAGCATAGGCCGCTAGACTCATTATTTGAAATCTATCAGGATGAAGTCGTACCACATCAAGTGTATTACAACCAATAGATCCTGTTGATCCTAAAATGCAAAGTTGACGTTTAGCCACGAATCACTCCAATGAATCAAAATGGTCGCTTGATAAGATATTATCAAGCGAGTGAAATGTAACAAAGTGCAAAAACAGGAGCGGTTGCCGTTAAACTATCGATTCTATCCAAAATCCCCCCATGTCCTGGTAATAGCGAGCCACTATCTTTAACGCCAGCCTGACGTTTAAACATACTCTCGGTAAGATCGCCTAACACTGAAATAGATGTAATCAACAGGGTTACCAATAAGGCAGTAATAAGCTGCTCACTGCTCCATTGTAATGAAAAACCAACAATTGTCGTTAATATTCCAGCGAAAACAACACCACCAATAAAGCCTTCAATGGTTTTCCCTGGACTAACTTTGGGCATGAGTTTATGCTTTCCTATCGATTTTCCGACAAAATAGGCTCCTACATCAGCACTCCATACCAACATAAACAAGTACATCAATAGCTGAGCGCCTTGAAACTCATTCAGATCATAGCTACTTGCTCTTAGTACCATGAAAGCAAGCCAAGTTGGGATCAAAGTTAACCAACCGAATACAGCAATTATAAATTTATTATTTGACCAAAAAGCGCTTAACTTGGGGTACAGAAACATTAATACCGCAGCAGATAACCACCAAATAACACTTAACCACAAAATTGTGCTTATTTTAGCTTGTACACCCGAGATTAATAACCAGGTTTCGCCTACAGGTAAGAAAAACCACAAAGTAGCGATAAAAGCGGAGGTAACCATAACATAGCCCAAACGCGCAGTAGCACTAACCAAGCCCATAAACCGAGCCCACTCCCATGCGCCTATGGCGATAACAGCCATTAAAAGCATGGCAAAGTAGTTAATGGGAAAATAGAAAATAGCTGATATGACAGCTAGAGCTAATATTAAGGCTGTAATAATTCTTTGTTTTAGCAAGGGCTACCCTTTTTTAGTAATGGACTATATGCGAGTTATACGCGAGTCAGGTATGCACTGAGTACTTCTCAGCTTATTATTCTTATCAGTTTTTATTATGTTTGTTCGTTTCTTGCTTGTTCACCTGTTTTACCAAAACGGCGCTCTCGCTGCTCAAAGCAGGTTAGGGCTTTTTGAAATTGTATTTCATCAAAGTCAGGCCATAGGGTATCAGTAAAATAAAGTTCTGCATAAGCAACTTGCCATAGAAGAAAATTACTTATTCGATAATCACCACCCGTTCGAATAAGTAGATCTAATGCAGGAAGATTAGCTAAACAGGTTTGTTCATTAAGCGCTTCTTCATCGATATCATCAAGGCTCATATTACCTTGAACGACTTCAAAAGCTATTTTTTTAGCCGCTTGAGCGATATCCCATCGACCGCCATAATTGGCGGCAATAGATAAGACTAAACCGGTGTTTTTGGCGGTAAGCTGCTCAGATATTGCAATGTTTTTTTGTAATTTATCAGAAAAACGCCTTAAATCACCAATAACTTGAAAGCGAATATTATGCTTATGTAGGCGCTTTACTTCTTTCGTTAGCACATACATAAAGAGATCCATAAGCACGCCAACTTCTTTTTTCGGACGTTTCCAGTTTTCACTACTAAAAGCAAAAAGAGTCAGTGCTTTTACATTCAATTTACGCGCACTAGCAACAACTGCCCGTACTGATTCGACACCTGCTTTATGACCGGCTACTCGCCCTTTTCCTTGCAGCTGCGCCCAACGGCCATTACCATCCATGATGATAGCAACATGTTGAGGGATAGCTATATTATCAGCGTTTTCAATTACAACTTTACTATTTTCCACTTAACACTTACCTACTTAACAAGTAATCCATTAATTATTTAAGTCTTTTACTTAACAAGTCATCTTTAATAAAAATGCCCGTTAGCTATATAACAACATGGCACTCCTATCTGAGTATTAACTTAAATCTCCATTAACTCTGCTTCTTTTTTCACCAAGACTTGATCCACTTGCTTGACATAAGTATCAGTGATTTTTTGAATTGAGTCTTCAGCTTGATGGTGTTCATCTTCACTAATTTCTTTTTCTTTTAACAAGCTTTTAAAGTCAGAGTTTGCATCACGACGAATATTACGAATAGCAACCTTGCCCCCTTCAGCTTCGCCACGGACAACCTTGACAAGATCTTTACGACGCTCTTCAGTAAGCGGCGGTAATGGAATACGAATTAACGTACCATTAGATTGTGGGTTCAAGCCTAAATCAGATTTAAAAATAGCTTTTTCAACAGCACCAATCATACTTTTATCAAAGACAGTAATAGAAAGATTACGTGCATCAGGAACTGAGATATTACCCACTTGGCTTAACGGGGTATCCATGCCGTAATACTCAACGACAATATTATCTAATAATGAGGCATGAGCGCGGCCCGTTCTTATTTTATTTAAGCTATTTCTTAAAGCTTCAATACTTTTTCCCATGCGTTCTTGCGCATCGTCAATTATTTCATCTATCACGTTGACTTTCCTAAATATTGTGAGGTTTATTTAAGCAAGTGACTAACACTTGCTCAGGCTTGTCTACCAAAATTTATACTTGATTATCAACACATTACTTGTGTCTGATCACGGTACCTTCATTCTCTCCCATAATAACAGCTTTAAGAGCGCCAGGCTTATTCATATTAAATACACGAATGGGCATATTGTGGTCGCGCGCCAAGGTAAAGGCAGCTAAGTCCATGATTTTCAATTCTTTCTCTAATACTTCATCATAACTTAATTCACTATAAAGCTCCGCATTAGGATTTTTAACCGGATCCTCTGAATAAACACCATCAACTTTAGTTGCTTTTAGCACGGCATCTGCTTCAATTTCAATACCACGTAAACATGCTGCAGAGTCAGTCGTGAAAAAAGGATTGCCTGTTCCAGCAGAGAAAATTACAACACGGCCAGACTTTAACAAACTAATGGCATTTGCCCAGTTGTAACGTTCACATACACCGGCAAGATCTATGGCAGACATTAAGCGTGTATTGACAAAGGCACGATGTAGTGCATCACGCATTGCTAAACCATTCATGACGGTAGCAAGCATACCCATTTGGTCACCAACAACACGATTCATACCAGCTTCAGCTAAACCTGCACCACGAAATAAATTACCGCCGCCAATAACAAGACCCACTTGGATACCCATTTCTATCAGCTCTTTAATTTCTTGAGCCATTCGATCAAGCACTTTCGGATCAATACCAAAACCCTCATCCCCCATCAGCGCTTCACCACTGAGTTTTAATAGAATGCGTCGATAAGCTGATTTTGGATTAGTTGTCATAGGGGGAACTCCTGTCGCAGTTAAAGTAATAATATTTAATACCAATCCTATTAATCATGTGTTCATTTCTACTTGTTAAAATAAACCACCTAATTAGCAGAACTGGTATAGTACCAATTCATTGATCCGTTTGGTATAAGGACAAAATAGCCGTGGCTAAAAACCCGCCGTCATTTTAATACGTTTAGCCCACACACGATAGTCTAAACTGAAAAAACTCTATTTTATTCTATAAAAGGCATAAAAAAACGTCTACCTAGGTAGACGTTTTGGTTATTCAAACTATTTGACAAGCTTATTAGTAAAGTAGCCCATTAAATAATGGTGAATTATGCTTTAGCCGCAGCAATTTGTGCTTCAACTTCAGCAGCAAAGTCTTCTTGTTTCTTCTCAATACCTTCACCAACCTCTAAACGTACGAAGTTAGAGACTGTAATGCCTTTCTCGGTCAAAATAACGCCAACCGTTTTCTTAGGCTCCATAATAAAAGCTTGACCCGTTAAAGAAATCTCACCCGTAAACTTCCTCATACGACCAGTAACCATTTTCTCAGCAATTTCTTGAGGTTTACCTTCATTCATCGCGATATCAATTTGAATAGCTTTTTCTTTAGCAACAATATCAGCAGGAACATCATCAGGGTTGATGTATTCTGGTTTGCTTGCTGCAACATGCATAGCAATATGTTTAAGTGCTTCTGCATCACCTTCACCTGCAACAACAACACCAATAGTAGCGCCATGAGAATAAGTAGCAAGTGTATTACCTTCGAGGTAAGCAACACGACGAACATTGATGTTTTCACCAATTTTCGTTACCAGCGCAATACGTTTCTCTTCAAATTGTATTTGTAACTCTTCAACTGTCGCTTTTGAAGCAAGTGCAGCGTCAGCTACTTCGTTAGCAAAGGATAAGAAGTTATCATCTTTAGCAACAAAGTCTGTTTGACAGTTAACTTCAACTAATGCCGCGATGCCGTCAGTTGTTTTAATTAAGATAGTACCTTCAGCAGCGATGTTACCCGCTTTTTTAGCCGCTTTTGCTTGGCCATTCTTACGCATATTTTCAATCGCAAGTTCCATGTCACCATCAGCTTCTTGTAATGCATTTTTACAATCCATCATGCCCGCAGCTGTACGTTGACGTAATTCTTTAACCATTGCAGCAGTAATTGCCATGAGTTAATTCCTCAATTTTCAGTTATCCCCTTGTTTGAAATATCAATAAATCAATGTAGGGCATAAATATTAAATAAGTTGCCACAAAAACTAATTTTTATGGCAGGTGAAAATAAACGTGTTATTAACTGAGATTACTCAGCTTCAACAAAACCGTCTTTTTCAGCTTGTACTACGATGTTTTGCTCACGACCATTTACTACCGCATCAGCAACTGCGTTACAGTATAAACTTACTGCACGAATAGCATCATCGTTACCCGGTACGATGTAATCAATACCATCAGGGTTTGAATTAGTATCAACAACAGAAATTACTGGGATACCTAGGTTATTTGCTTCTTTAACAGCAATGTGCTCGTGATCAGCATCAATGATAAATAAAACATCAGGTAAACCACCCATGTTTTTAATACCACCTAAACTTTTATCTAATTTTTCCATTTCACGAGTACGCATTAACGCTTCTTTTTTAGTTAAGGCTTCAAAAGTACCGTCTGTGCTTTGTGCTTCTAAATCTTTTAAACGTTTGATTGATTGACGAACTGTTTTCCAGTTAGTCAACATACCACCTAACCAACGGTGATTAACGAAAAATTGATCTGATTTAATTGCCGCATCTCTGATCGCATCACTTGCAGCACGTTTAGTACCAACAAATAAAACTTTACCTTTCTTAGATGAAACATTGTTTACGAAGGCAAGCGCCTCGTTAAACATAGGAACAGTTTTTTCAAGGTTGATGATATGAACTTTATCACGTGAGCCAAAAATGAATGGTTTCATTTTTGGATTCCAGTAACGAGTTTTGTGACCGAAGTGAACACCCGCTTTAAGCATATCGCGCATTGAAACATTTGACATTTTTATTTTCCTTTATGGGGTTAAGCGTTCATACACCCGACATACACGACCTCACTATTTTGACTTGATAGCCAAAAGTTGGGCACCCCGGTATACCTTTAATAGATGTATGTGAGATTATAATAATGACATCATATAGGTAAAAAACTTATGAAAACCTTTTACTCACTGTGTCGATAAATTGTCACTAAACCAAGCCACCCCTATTTTCTGTATAACAGAAACCGAAGAGGCTAACTAAAAATTTAGCGCCGCACTTTATACCACAACGAAGGGGTTTTAGCGAGATAAAAATGTTTTTTAGCAAATGTCGATTTATGGTGGGATAATTAGCCTAGGCGAGTTAAAATCAGTGCATGTACCGAGTATTTAACTCAAGAATCAACCTGTAGAGTAAATAATGGCAGCAGAATTATATTTCATTTACGACACTCATTGTCCGTGGAGTTATGCAACCACTCCTTTAGTGAATGCGGTAAAGCAAACATTACCCGAAGTGACACTGAATTTATGGCATTGTGCTTATTTCTCAGGTGCCGACGGCGATAATATAATCACGAGGCAACAAATTGCACAAGTTAAAGATTTATCAAGGATAAATTTCTCGCCCGAATACATGAAAGGTTTATCACAAGGCAGAGATTCTACTTTATGTGCCAACCTAATGACTTGGGCGGCGAATAAAACGCCACAGCAAGCTCTCACGTTATTAAATGCTTTGCAATCAGCGCACTTTTCAGCAGGAAATCAACTATTAGAACCCGCAGATTTAACCGACACCGTTGAGCAGCTAAAATTATCAGTGCCAGCAAAAGTGTTTAATAAAGCCAAGTTAACCAATGATGCTCAAGCGCAAGTACATGAAATTTATGCCTTGCAAGAAATCATAGAAACTCAAGCGATCCCCGCACTCTTACTGGCAATAGACAATGAATTGATTCTACTTGATCACAGTTTATATTTACAAAATCCAGTCGAGTTTACAGACGCAATAAAATTAGAGTTAAATAAAGACAATTAACTTGCTATCGTATTGACAGTTTTATATATGAAAATTTATCAATAACGATGACATAACAATTAATTATAAGCATAGTCGTAAAACATTTTCTCAACAAAAATGTGACTAGTACCAACCTAAAGAGATAAAGAAAATGGCCATTACCCTAAAAAGCCAAGAAGAAATAAAGAAAATGCGTATTGCTGGACAATTAGCCGCTGACGTTTTAGAAATGATAGCGGAACATGTACAAGCGGGGGTTAGTACAAATGAGCTGAATACCCTTTGTGCTGAATATACTGACAAGGTGCAAAATGCTATCTCTGCGCCACTCAATTATCATGATTTTCCAAAATCAATTTGTACATCAATAAATCATGTTGTTTGTCATGGTATTCCTGACGGCACAGTTTTAGCCGACGGTGACATTATCAATATTGATATCACCGTCATAAAAGAAGGTTATCATGGCGATACCAGCAAAATGTTTATCATTGGTGAGGCATCCCCAGAAGATAAACGTCTGTGCCGTATTACTCAAGAATCTTTATATTTAGCCCTTAAAAAAGTAAAACCGGGAGCAACCTTTGGTGAAATTGGTACGGCCATTCAAAAATTTGTTAAAAAGTCAGGACGCTACTCTATCGTTCAAGATTATTGTGGCCATGGCATAGGCAAAGATTTTCATGAAGAGCCTCAAATTGTCCACTATAAAAATAATGATAAGACCAAGATGGAAGTAGGCATGTGTTTTACTATTGAGCCCATGGTCAATTTAGGTAAAGCGAATACAATTTTAGATAAAACAGATAACTGGACTGTTTATACGAGTGATGGCAAAAAGTCAGCACAATGGGAACACACTATAGTCGTTACGCAAACAGGCTGTGAGATTTTAACGTTGCGTAAAGAAGAAAAAATTCCCCGAATCCTGAATAATTAAAAGCGACATAATTGATAGTTATACAATGAACCACTAAAATATTCCCTCTAAAAATAACCGCTAACAGATATAAGGTAGGCTCGTGACTAGTAATCCCGTATCAACATCGATAATTCCACCACATTTTATTGATATCTTAGCCGTAAGTGCCGACTTACTATCGACTCGTGATATTTTACAATTACGCCAATCCTTTAACATCTGGTTAAAGGATGCTTTTAGTGGGAATGATATCAATGAGTTATTAATCGCACGCGCTGATTTTATTGATGCAATATTAAGAAAGCTCTGGTGCCAACACCATCTTGATGAAGACCAAATTAGTTTAATTGCTGTTGGTGGTTACGGTAGAGGTGAGCTACACCCACACTCCGATGTTGATATATTATTATTAACACTAGAGGATATTAGTCTGGATCTCGAAGAAAAAATTTCCACCTTTATTACCCAGTTATGGGATATAAAACTTGATATAGGCCATAGTGTTCGCTCTATTAAGGAGTGCTTAAAACAAGCAGAAAAAGATGTCACCGTGGCCACCACTTTAATGGAAATGCGACAACTTGCGGGAACCCCTACGCTTACCCAACAGTTAACACAAATATTAAATGAAAAAGTATTTTGGACATCAGAAAAATTCTTTATCGCCAAATGTAAAGAGCAAGATAAAAGACATCAGCAATATCGTGGTGCTGCCTATACCCTTGAACCGAATTTAAAAGCCAACCCTGGGGGCTTGCGTGATATTCAAACGGTTGCATGGGTTGCTAAACGGCACTTTTGTGCGGACTCACTGGAAGAGTTAGTTGAGCACAACTACCTTTACCCGAATGAATTTTTTGAATTATTAGAAGCACAAGATTATCTATGGCGCATGCGTTTTGCTTTGCACTTTGTTGCCGGTAGAAGCGAGAACCGCCTTTTATTCGATTACCAAGCTGACGTTGCAAAAATGATGGGCTTTGGTGATGAAGGTAAGGCGCCTATAGAGCGTATGATGAAACGATTTTTTCGTATACTTGCCCGAGTCACTGAATTGAATGTCATGCTGTTGCAACATTTTAAAGACGCTATTATTAAAAAACCGGGGGTAAGTAAGATCACGGTTATCAATCAAGACTTCGAATTGGTTGATACCTTAATCAACACCCGAAATGACCGTATTTTTATGCGATCGGTCAAAATGATTGAAATGTTTTTAATCATTGCCCAAGATCCTCAAATAAAAGGCATACATTCACATACTATTAGGTTAATGCGTTATGCTCGCCGGCGCCTGATCTCAGGATTACTTGATTATGCTGAATGTCGCACAACATTTATGGCTATTATTCGCCATCCTCGCGGTTTAGGTTTGCCCTTAACCTTAATGCATAGACACAGCATTATAGGCTCATATTTACCACTATGGCGTGATATTGTTGGTCAAATGCAGTTTGATCTTTTTCATGCTTACTCTGTGGATGAACATAGTATCCGAGTCATTAAAAACTTACACCAGTTCAGTCAAAAAGAGCATAACCATAAATTCCCCCTATGCAGTAAGATAGTACAAAAAATACGCAAGCCAGAGGTGCTTTATCTTGCGGGTTTCTTTCATGACATTGGTAAAGGTCGTGGTGGTGATCATGCAAAATTAGGCGCGGTTGATGCTTTAAGTTTTTGTCTATCACATCAAATGAGTAAACATGATAGTAAAATGGTGGCCTGGCTTGTTGAATATCACCTGTTAATGTCTGTTACTGCTCAACGTCGTGATATTTATGATGAAAATGTTATAAAAACCTTCGGTGAGATTGTCCGAGACGAAGCTCATTTAAATTACCTCTATTGTTTAACCGTTGCCGATATGCGCGGCACAAATGAAAGCCTATGGAATAATTGGAAAGGGAATTTACTTGAAGAACTTTACTTTAATACCTTAAGTGCTTTTCGTCATGGTTTAGAAAAACCCGTAGAGGTACGATCTAAAATTCGAGAAAACCAACAACAGGCCTTAACCTTATTGTCCGACAATAATGTCGATGAACAAAATATTAAAATATTATGGCGAGAGTTTAAAATAGACTATTTTTTACGCTATTCACCGGAACAAATAGCAAGACAATGTAATCATATTCTCAAGCACGATAGAGAGAACCCACTGGTACTCATTAGTCCTATACCTTATAGAGGTGGTACAGAGGTCTTTATTTTCACCAAAGCAAAAAGCAATACTTTTGCCAATACCGTTTCCTTTTTAGTCACTAAAAAGCTTTCTATTCATGATGCAAAAATTATTACCACAAAAACAGGTTTTACCGTAAATACCTTTGTTGTACTCGATAGTCGTCATAAGCCTTTACGGGAAAGTTTATATACTCAAAAAATGAGTCAGGAGTTAGTGGATAGATTAGCTCAAGTGGATATCGGCCAACTTCCAGAGCCAAAAGTTACCCGCCAGCTCAAACAATTTAAGGTAGCTCCACGCGTTAACTTTATTAAAACACCAGCAAAAAACAGGACGATAATTGAGATAATTGCTTTAGATAGACCGGGTTTATTATCAAATATTGCGCAAGTATTTCAAGAAGAAATGATTGGTATCCATACCGCAAAAATAACAACCTTTGGTGAAAAGGCTGATGATGTATTTACTATTTCAACTGTCGATAATAAGGCGCTAACGATACAAGAAAAAGAGGCCTTAACTTTACGGTTAACAGAAGAAATTGATTAACAATAATCCGCTTAAAACTTAAAATAGGAAAGCCTAATGACAGATTTAACACACCTAGCTAGCGTTATTGAACAAGCTTTTGAAGAAAGAGCCAGCATAACGCCAGCAACCGTTTCAAGTGAAATTAAAGCCGCCGTACTCGATGCACTAGCGGCATTAAATGATGGCAGTGTGCGCGTAGCTGAAAAGCTAGCTGACGGCTGGCAGGTAAATCAGTGGCTTAAAAAAGCAGTACTGCTTTCTTTTCGTATTTGGGATAACCAAGTAATCGATGGTGCAGAAAGTACTTTTTTTGACAAAGTACCGATGAAATATGAAGGTTACACACAAGCGATGTTCGAGGCAGACGGAGTTAGAGTCGTTCCAGGGGCAAGTGTGCGTACCGGTAGTTTCATTGGCAAAAATGTGGTGGTAATGCCAAGCTTTGTCAATATTGGTGCTTATATTGACGAGGGTTGCATGATTGATGCCTGGGCAACGGTTGGCTCTTGTGCACAAATAGGTAAAAATGTGCATTTATCTGGTGGTGTTGGCATTGGTGGCGTATTAGAGCCGTTACAAGCGGGTCCAACCATTATTGAAGATAATTGTTTTATTGGCGCACGTTCTGAAATTGTTGAAGGCGTGGTCGTAGAAGAAGGCGCGGTCATTTCTATGGGGGTTTACATTGGACAAAGCACGCGTATTTTTGACCGTGAAACAGGTGAAGTTCATTATGGACGAGTACCTACTGGCTCCGTAGTTGTCCCCGGAAACTTACCTTCAGCTTGCGGTAAATACAGTTTATATGCCGCTATTATAGTAAAGAAAGTTGATGCAAAAACACTTGCTAAAGTCGGTATCAATGAGCTACTTCGTTCTGTCTCTGAAGAATAAACATTCTCTCTATTTACTAAAGTGTTAAAAGCAGACACGGCTTACCCCACATTTAGCGCACCAGGGCATTATGACTATTGATCATGCCCTAGTGAATTTTTTCATACAAAAGTATCAATGAAATTCAAACCACTTTGGCTAATATAAACTCCCCTATTCATTTAATACTTGAATTCAGAGTCCAATAAATTGCTGAGTGGGACTGATTTTCTAGCAATGGTATAATTACCTGCATTAGTGCAAATAAGGCATAAACATGACTCAAGATGAAATGAAAAACGCAGCAGCGATCAAGGCATTAGAATTCATTCAAAACGATACCATCGTCGGCGTTGGTACGGGTTCAACCGTTAATTTTTTTATCGATGCGCTTGCCACAATAAAAGGCAAAATAACAGGTGCCGTATCAAGCTCTGAAGGATCAACAGAACGATTAAAAGCACACGGCATTGATGTCTTCGATTTAAACAGTGTTGATGTTTTAGACGTTTATATTGATGGCACAGATGAAATCACTAAACACATGGCAATGATCAAAGGGGGGGGCGCCGCATTAACTCGTGAAAAAATTGTTGCAGCGGTTGCCAAAAAATTCATCTGTATTGCCGATGATTCAAAACAAGTAAGGGTATTAGGAAATTTCCCTTTGCCCGTTGAAGTCATTCCTATGGCGCGCAGTTATGTGGCGAGAGAATTAGTTAAGCTCGGTGGAGATCCAGTATACCGTCAAGGCGTCATCACAGATAATGGTAACGTAATACTTGATGTTTATAACCTAGACATCCTAGATCCTAAAGCATTAGAAAGTGAAATTAACGCTATTGTTGGCGTGGTAACTAATGGTTTGTTTGCCCTTCGAGGCGCTGACATATTAATACTGGCGAGTAAAGAGGGTATTAAGGTTATCCAATAATTAATGCCCTTATTTAATTCAAGTAAAAGCAAAGTGTAAAAATATTCCAAAGACAGTGTATACCCGTTTTAGTTTATACACTATATGATAGATTAAAATTTCATTTGGATATCTAGCCATCTAAACATATAATGCAAAATATACCATACCGTAAACAAACCTTTAATTATCCGTTTAATTTTGATAAGTGAAACCAATTTCATGACTATTTCCAACAAAAACTCATTAGCAAAAAGCAAGATTAAGATTTTATTACTTGAAGGCTTGCACCCAAGTTCTCTTGAAGAATTAAGATTAAAAGGCTATTCAAATATTGAATCGCTTAAAACCTCACTCTCAGAAAGTGAGTTAATTAAAAAAATTGCCGATGTTCATTTTATTGGTATTCGTTCACGCACTCAGTTAACAGCGAAAGTACTCAGCCACGCAGAAAAATTAGTTGCCATTGGTTGTTTCTGTATTGGTACCAACCAAGTTGACTTAAATGCAGCCCAATCTCGTGGTATTCCTGTTTTTAATGCGCCCTTTTCAAATACCCGCTCAGTGGCAGAGCTTGTTTTAGGTGAAACACTGTTATTACTTCGTGGTATTCCTGAGAAAAGTGCAAAAGCTCACCGCGGTGAGTGGTTTAAATCTGCTGTTGGCTCCGTTGAAGCGCGAGGAAAAATACTCGGTATTATCGGATATGGCCATATTGGCATGCAACTAGGTATTTTAGCCGAAACCTTAGGTATGCGCGTACGCTTTTATGATGTAGAAACTAAGCTTCCTTTAGGTAATGCCAGCCAAGCATCCTCGCTAAATGCCTTACTTTCTGAGGCCGACATAGTAAGCTTACATGTACCAGAAACGGTGCAAACTCAAAACATGATTGCTAAAGAGCAATTTTCCGCCATGAAAGAAGGTGCAATTTTCATCAATGCTTCTCGTGGCACTGTGGTTGATATAGAGGCCTTAGTACAAGCGTTAGAAAGTAAAAAAATAGCAGGCGCGGCTATTGATGTATTCCCAACCGAGCCTAAGAGTAATAATGAAGAGTTTTTCTCAGCATTACGCGGCATTGATAATGTGATATTAACACCACATATTGGTGGTAGCACTAAAGAAGCACAAGCAAATATAGGTTTAGAAGTAGCAACGAAACTGGCTAAATATTCTGATAATGGCTCCAGCTTATCTGCAGTTAATTTTCCGGAAGTATCCCTGCCTGAGCACTCAACTCCAGGAGAAACAAACACGAGCCGTTTATTACATATTCATCATAACCAACCGGGTGTATTAACCAAAATTAACCAAGCATTTGCTGAAAACAATATTAATATTGCTGCACAGTACTTACAAACCGATAACAAAATTGGTTATGTGGTCATTGATATTAATTCACAAGACAGTGCTATCGCCTTAAAAGAACTAAAACAAATTGAAGGCACTATTCGCGCAAGAATATTACACTAGTCTACAAAAGACATCTCCTTTACGGATTGATTATTATACCAATTACACTAATTTTCTTCCCACTCAGCGAGATTTAAAAGGCCCGCTTAGCTATAGCTAAGTGGGCCTTTTATTTTTTAAATATTTATCCGTGATAACTACAATTTAACTCACCAAGATGACTCCTCAAGAACGGTAGCTTTTATTAATAAAGTGATGATAGTTCTCGATAGCATTAATATTACCTTTATTTCGCTGACAAACACTTTTTTGATATTGATAATTAAAGACATCAAACCATAAATCAAGCACATGAGCATTGTTATTTTCACCATACATAGCTAACACTCTAGCCGCAACTTCCGCCGTTGAGAATTGATGCTCAAGTGTTGTTTTTCTTACCGTATAACGAGAACCCTGCCCTACTGGTGATAATTTCTTTTGTGAAAGTTGACTGGTAAGCTTATTATTTTTAAAACTGTCACTCATGGTTTGAGCTGCTTTAGCATCAAATGAAACCATGGGCAGCTTGTCTAAATAGGGGCTTTTGCGGAACATTTTTTTAGCTTCACGCCAACTGCCATCAAGCATAATAAATAACGGGCGTTTTCCCTCTGGGCAAACAACTTTATTAGTTAAAACGGTACGTTCATCATCAGCATATTCTTGAGGGAAAACAACAAAGGGAAACCATTTATCATCTTTAAGTAGCGCTAACAACTCAGGGTTCTCTTCGGTTCTTGACCAAAGAAAAGCAAAGGTATCGGGAATGAGATCGGCAATCAGTTTACCCGTATTGCTCGGTTTTAATACTTCGGTATCATACATTAATAGCAAAAAAGCTGCACTTGTCTGTACTGGCACGTTACTCGGTGATATACCACAAATACAGAACGGCATGGCAAGTTGGCAAAGCGGGCAACGAATGACACGCTGCCCTCGTGATTTATAGGTCGTTGTGCTAATACTTTTACGGTATTGATGGAGTTTATGAACCGCGTGCATTTATTTTTAATTCCCTTGTATGACAGTGAAAATATTCGTCGTGGCAAGCGACTTAATTTCAGTTTTGAGCTGTTCTTCTAACGCATCAATTTTAACCATTTTCACGCAAAGCTCTTGAGATTTCTGTGCTATTTTAGCGGTTCTTAACGCTATTTCTTGCTTAATATTATCACTAAAGTTTTTCATACGAACTTCAAAGCTTTGCTCTTTACCGTCACTCGCTATCATTTGCTGTCCGATAGCCAATAAAATACTACCCATAGAGTTTAGTACTGCTTTTTCAATCGATGACTTAATACCTTGTTCAAAATCTTTACCGAGTAAAGCTTCGCCTGCTAAACCATCACGATCAACCGAGATACCTTTTTCAATCGATAAATTTGCTTCAACTTGTGAACGCATTAGCATTAACTCTTGCGTTAAATTTACTGCTAATGGGTTACCTTCACCAAGTAAACCATTAAAGGCGAGGTTTACTCCCTCAGCCGCCGAGTTAATCCCCTCAATAACAACATGTTTAACCAGTGGAACTAATTGACGTATTTTAGCATCATATTCATTTACCAGCTTTTGTTGTGTATTATTTAATTCAACCAGTTCGCTGCCAACGAATAGGGTTTTACCCTGAGTAATTTTATATAGGGATATTTTTTCATTCTTTTCTTCTGAGCTTTCTGCTAAAAATTCGGTACTATTGGCATTGATGGTAAAGCCTGCTGATAACTCAACATGACAAGATTCATCGACATAAACTTCCTTAGCATAGAGTGCCGTTGAAGTTAACAGTGTACTCGTGAGTGCCATAGTCGTTAAGACCCTGTGAAAACTGATCATCATGCTATCCTTATCTAATTAAATTTTATTGCTTGCTTCATGATTATTTTATCCATGTGTTATTGGCACTGCTGCATTTCCACTAAGCGCGACTTACACCGCTCAAATTCAAAGGCAAGTTGTTGCCCTTGATATAGTTCAAATATATCCACTTCAGCACTCAAGGTTAAGTTGACCTTTTGATCATAAAACTCATCCACTAAAGCAATAAATCGTCTTGCTTCATCATCGAGTTGCTGTAACTCGCCCATCAACACACCACTACGCTGATAGCTGTCTTCAACACCGGAAAATACCGCGGGGATTAATCTCCCCGAAAACTGTGGTACATTGGCAATAAAAACATGGTCAAATTGTTTAGCGATAGCCATATAATCTCGCTGACTACGCGGCCCTGAACATAAAACAAAAAAATCAAAAAAAATAATCGACTTACTTTTATCTAAATAAGAGAGTATTCGCTGATTTATCATTATCTCCCCAGCAATTAAAACCTCAACCTGAGTTAAGGCTATGTAGCGCTGTAATAACTTTGTATTGCCCGCAGCAGCCAATAAGAAATAATTATTATTGCCAGAACTGTTGGACAGCTTACTGCGTCGATGATCAACATCACCATCAATAGAGATAACCTGACAATGTTGCTTGATCAAAGTGATGGTAGGCAGAAACCGTTCTCTTTGTAGACCATTACGATAAAGCTGCTCTGGTTGACAGTTAGACGTTGCCACTAACGTTATTCCTAGAGAAAAAAGCTCTGTAAACAAACCACTGAGTAACATAGCATCACCAATATCAGTAACAAAAAACTCATCAAAACAGAGTACATTAATGTTAGTTGCCCATTCTTTGGCGATACGCGAAAGGGGATCTGATTGTCCAGTGAATAACGCTAATTGTTGATGAACACTTTCCATAAAATGATGAAAGTGAATGCGTTTTTTTTTATCAATGCTAAGGTGTTGATAAAACAAATCCATTAACATGGTTTTACCACGACCAACCCGACCGTAAAAATAAAGTCCACCAATGTGATTTTTAAGTTTTTTAGGCTGATTTTGCTGGGAAATGAGCTGCTCGGATAACAGCGTTAAAGCATCAAGGGCTTGTATTTGCCCTGCATCAAAATCAAGCTGCTTGTTAGCAAGCAGTTTTTCATAAGTACTTTTCATTTAAAGCGTAATAATTCAAGGTAATCATTGAAGAATATAAATTAAACGGTAAGATGACGCACTTTAAAAGTCCGCCCTTTCATTTTTCCTTTTGCTAACTTTCTTAAGGCTAACTTTAATGCGCCTTTAGTCACGGCAACATAAGCTTTATTATCAAGTACGGATATTTTGCCTACTTGTGCGCCCTGTATACCATTGTCCCCCGTCAGTGCTCCCAATATATCACCGGGGCGTACTTTTTGCCTTTTGCCAGCATCAATTTGAATAGTTGCCATTTTAGCTTGTGGGCGTTCATTTGCTAACACAGCCTGTGAAGGTAACGCATCAGGTTTGATAACCGCTTCTAGGTAATCTTCAAGTAAACCCACTTTATAGCTTTCTTTATCGCTAAAGAGTGAATAAGCGACCCCTTTGCACCCTGCACGACCTGTTCGACCAATGCGATGCACATGCACTTCACTATCACGGGCAATATGATAATTGATGACGAGATCTAAGCTGTCTATATCTAAGCCACGTGCGGCAACATCGGTCGCCACCAGAATAGAGGCACTTTTATTGGCAAAACGTAATAAGGTCTGGTCTCTATCACGTTGCTCTAAATCACCATGCAACGCTAAAACACTAAAACCATCAAAATGTAAACTGTCAGCAACGAGTTTGGTTTCTTTTTTGGTATTACAAAAAATGACAGTCGATTCAACTTGTTTGTCTAACAGTAATAAACGCAATGAATCAAGGCGGTCATCATCATCAGTCACTTTAAAAAATTGTTGAGTAATGGTTGATATACTTTCACTTGCCGCCACTTTAACCATCACAGGATCTGTCATAATACTTTCACTAATGGCGTGGATTTGTTTCGGAAAAGTAGCACTAAACAGTAAGGTTTGGCGATCTAAGGGGGTGCGTTCAACAATATTATCTAATGCTGCTTGAAAGCCCATTTCTAACATGCGATCTGCTTCATCCAACACCAACAGATTTAGATGCTCTAATTGTAGCGTTCCTTTGATGACATGCTCTTCAATGCGGCCAGGAGTACCAACAATAATATGTGCGCCATGCTCTAATGAACCTATTTGAGGACCAAAAGGTGTACCGCCACAAAGGGTTAGAATTTTTATATTATGTATAGCGCGAGCAAGTTTACGCAACTCTTTGGCAACTTGGTCGGCAAGTTCACGTGTCGGGCACAGCACCAGAGATTGAATTCGAAAACGTTTAACCTCAAGTTTATCTAACAGCGCTAAACCAAAAGCCGCCGTTTTACCTGAGCCAGTTTGTCCTTCGCCAATCACATCTTTTCCTTTAAGCATTTCAGGCAAGGTTTGTGCTTGAATTGGGGTCATTTCAGTATAGCCAAGTGATGATAAATTTTTAACTAAATCCGCTTTTAAGCTTAAGGAAGAAAAAGCTAACGATGGGATTGCTGGATGAGTACTCAAAATAAACGCCTCTTGATTAAATTACTTGGCTATATGACTTAGCTATTATTATTTAGCCAAAAAACAAGCTAAAAAGATAAGAAAACTTTCACGTGAAAGATAATGAGCGCATAATAGCAGTTATTAATGTCCAACCCCAGTACATTCAAATCAAGAACATTAAAACCGAAAAGACTCAAAAGCTATGAGCGCAGTTTCAAAACAGTTATTGCTGGAACAATGGCAAACCCTACATAATAGTCATGAACGTTATGAGCAATATGCCTTACTAATCAAGCTAGTGGCCGGCGTAATAACCATGCTGGCTTTGACTTTTTCAGTATCGATATTGGCGGTATTATTCTTGTTAACAATACTTTGGCTACAAGAGGCTATATGGAAAACCTTTCAGTGCCGAGCAGCTGAGGCGATAATCACCATAGAAAATAAATTAGCCGCAAGTGTCGATGAACGGAGTAATGACTCACTACAACCATATTTATTGTATAAAGACTGGCAAGATAGCCGCGCCAGTGCACCCGCACTTATTGGCGAATATATTGGCAATTCACTCAAACCCACAGTGCTTTATCCTTATATACCTTTAATGCTGGTACTGATAATTTTTAGTTAAGCCGACTCTGTTTAAGAGAAAGTTAACTTAGCCCACATAACTTACGTTTTATCGTTAGAGAAAAGACCATGAATAGAAAAAAGAAGATGAATAATATGTTAAAGAAGAAGTTAAAAAAAGCAAATGCCAAGTTACATAGCAATAATAAAGCTAAGTATGTTTCAAAAGCTGATCGAGCTAAACTTACCGTGCAACTAGAGAGTCAAAGAGAAGAGACCGAACAAGGCACTTAGTAGCCGTCCGCTATCAAGAACAACGAAAAATAGCGACGACAAATAAGCAAAAGGGCACATTTTATGTGCCCTTTTGCTTTGTGAATATCCTAAAATAACCGAGAGTAATCAAACGGACACCTTATTTTATCCGTTTGTCGTCAGTCTATTAACTTTCTGCTTGGCCTTTAATCTTTTCACGCATATGCTGTATTAGTAAATAGAAGTAAGGTACAAGTAATGTGCCAAATACTGTTGCGGCTATCATACCTGAAAGCACTGTAATACCTAATGAAACACGGCTTCCAGCCCCTGCCCCCGATGAAAACACCAAGGGAAGAACACCTAAAATAAATGAAAATGCCGTCATCAATACCGCACGGAAACGCATTTTAGCCGCATTCAGTGCCGAGTTAAAAATAGTTTCTCCTGCTGCCCGTTGCTCCATTGCAAATTCAACAATCAAGATAGCTGTTTTAGTTGACAAACCTATTAATAAAATCAAACCAACTTGTGCATAAATATTATTGGCCATGCCAAGACAATACAGTGTCAACATGGAGCCAAATAATGCTAGTGGTACCGCGGCAATAACCGAGAAAGGAATAGTCCAACTCTCATATTGCGCCACTAAAAATAAGTAGACAAATATAATGGATAAACCAAATAATATTGGTGCTAAGTCCCCTGCTTCTAACTCTTGTTTAGACTGACCTGCCCATTCATAAATATAGCCTTGCGGTAATTGTGTTGCCAACTCTTGCATAACAGCCATAGACTGTCCTGAAGAATAACCTGGAGCAGCTTGACCGGTGATACTTGCACTACGATATAAATTAAAATGACTGATATTAGTCGGCCCTAAAATAGGGGTCATAGAGGCCAATGTAGTTAATGGCACCATTTCATCATTTTTGTTGCGGACAAAATAATAGCGTAAATCTGAGGGATCTTTCCGGTACTTGCTCTCCGCTTGTATAGTGACACGATAAGTACGCCCAAATTGACTAAAATCATTAATATATAACGAGCCTAATTGTGCTTGTAAAGTAGCAAATATATCAGATAAAGCAACCCCTTGTGCTTTGGCTTTATTACGATCAACGTCTAAAAAATATTGGGGCACATTCGCACGGTAGGTACTAAAGACACGTGTTAATTCAGGTCGTTGGTTCGCCTCATAAATAAGACCGTTCATCACCTGAGCTAACGCCGCAGGATCTCGCCCTTCACTGTCTTGTAGTTTAAATTCAAAGCCTGAGCTAGTGCCAAGTCCAGGAATAGGCGGAGGGTTAAAGACCATAATTTGCGCATCAGGCATTGTCCATAGCTGGCCCATTAAACGAGGAATGACCTGTTTCAGCCCTAATTCTGGAGCAGTACGCTCTTCCCAATCTTTAAGAAGAATAATCGCAAGAGCATTATTTGAACCCGCACCACCAAGTAATGAAAAGCCAGAAACAGTTACAATGTCATCGACAGCATCATCATTTAAGATAATAGGAGTAATTTTATCCATAACCGCTTGCGTTCTATTACTTGACGCCGCATCAGGTAATTGCACATCAACAAATAAATAGCCCTGATCTTCAGCCGGTAAAAATGCAGTCGGTACACTCGTTGTCAACCAACCCGCGGCAATAAAAATTAAGCCAACAAAAAGGCCTACCCGCGTCAGTCGTTTTAACATAAAAGCAATGGTATTAGTGTAGCTTCCTGTTACCTTGATTATTAATCGCTCAAAAGGAAGTAGCCAAGTGATAGGTTTCATTTTTTCTGCATTTAATAACACCGTACAAAGTGCCGGACTTAATGTTAAGGCATTTAGCGAAGAAATAAGCACCGCAAAAGATATAGTCACAGAGAATTGTTTATATAATTCGCCCGTTATACCCGGCATAAAAGCAACGGGGACAAAAACAGCCAATAAGACCAAGGTGGTGGCAATAATAGGGCCTGATACTTGCCCCATCGCCTTAGTGACGGCTTCTTTGATAGGTAATTGTTCTTCTTTTAAAATGCGTTCAACATTTTCAATCACGATAATAGCATCATCAACGACAATACCAATGGCAAGTACTAAACCAAATAAGGTAATGGTATTAATCGAATACCCCATGAGTAACATAAAAGCAAAGGTGCCGATTAAGGATACCGGTATTGCTAAAAGTGGGATAAGAGTGGCTCGCCAGTTTTGTAAAAAGAGAAAGACAACTAATACCACCAAGACAATCGCTTGAAATAAGGTGGTTTTAACTTCATCTATCGAACGGTCAATAAACTCAGTGGTATCGTAAGGAATAACGTATTCTAAACCATCAGGAAAACGCTGAGCAAGTTTTTCCATTTCAGCTTTTACTAAGGAAGCCACTTCTGTCGCATTAGCATCGGGTAATTGATAGATAACAAGGAATGCTGTCTCTTTACCATTTAATCGTGCTTGAATTGAATAGTCTTCTGCACCTAACTCCAAACGAGCTATATCATTTAAACGGATAAAATCACCATTTAATTGTGAGCGAATAATCGTCTGACCAAATTCTTCGGGTGTTTTTAAACGACCTCTGGCTTGAATAGAGTACTCAAATTGTTGATTAGGTAAGGTTGGGCTCGCACCTAGTTTACCTGCAGCAACGATCATATTCTGCTCTTGTAAGGCTTGTTGTACCTCAGTTACGGTAATACTCAAAGAAGCCATGCGCTCTGGATTTAACCACGCACGCATGCTATATGTCATTTCCCCCATGACTTCAGCAGACGCAACGCCTTTAATACGACCTAATGGCTCAGTTAAATAGTTAGTGGCATAGTTACTTAAAAAAAGCTGATCGATACCTTCCTGTTCAGAAAATAAATTAATACCCAACAACATGGAGGTAGATTTTTTCTTAACGTCAACGCCTTGACGAGTGACCTCAGACGGCAAAGAACTCGTCGCTAATGCCACTCTATTTTGTACATTAACTTGAGCAATATCACCATCAGTGCCGACTTTAAAAAACACTGTAATAACGGCACTACCATTATTTGATGCTGACGATTCGATATACATCATATCTTCAACGCCATTGATTTGCTCTTCAATGGGCCTGATAACTGATTCTTCAACAACTTGAGCACTCGCGCCCGGATAAACAGCAACAACCTGTACTTGCGGTGGGGTGATCTCTGGGTACATATTTACTGGCAAGACACTCATAGCAATTAAGCCAGCTAGGGTAATAACAATTGAGATAACAAAAGCAAATTTAGGGCGATTGATAAACGTTTTACTGATCATTAGATCGTCCTTTTATTTATCGGTTATAGTACTTGGCTTAACACTAACAGCATTCAATTCTGAAACGCTTACGGTTTTATCCTTAAAATCGGAAATTACCCCAGTAAGTGGATCGACGTGTTTATTAATGCCTTTAACTTCAATGCCAGGGCGAACCTTTTGCAACCCTTCAACAATAACTTTTTCGCCAACAACAAGACCTTTTTCAGCCACCCACATGGCATTTATTCGACGACCTAAGACGACATGACGTTGTTTGACCTTGTTATTTTCATCAACCACTAACACAAACTTACCTTGTTGGCTTTGCTGTACTGCGGCTTGAGGAATTAATGCCATTTCTTCTTTGTTTTTACTTTCGACAATTAAGGTAACAAATAGCCCCGGTAAAATGATGTTATGCGGATTAGCAAAAATAGTTCTTAGTTCTACCGTGCCCATACCTTGCTCAATTTTTGTATCGGCAAAATTAAATTTTCCTTTTTCAAGGTACTCTGAATTGTTTGGCAAGCGTAATGAAATATCAAATGCCCAATCATTTTTTATATTGGCACCATTATGTCTTTGTTGATATGAAACATAGAGACTTTCCTCGACCTGAAAGCTGACAAAAACAGGATCCGTTACGATTAAATTTGCTAAGGCATTACTTGATGGGCCAACAATATTGCCGACGTTATAATTAACTTTACCAATACGACCAGTAAAAGGTGCTGTGATGGTGGTATAGCTTAAATCTAGCTCTGCTTTTTCAACAGCCGCATGCGCAGATTTTACTGCTGATTTAGCTTGTGACTCCTCCGTCGTTAATCGGTCAAAATCCAATTGAGAAATATAACCATCGCCTATAAGATCATTCGCTCGTTTTAAATTACGCTGTGCGTTTTCTTCTCCTGATATTTTCGAGCTTAAGTCGGCTTGTGCTGCTGACAGCGCGGCTTTATAAGCTGCAGGGTCTATTTGTAAGAGAACTTGTCCCTTTTCAACAAAACTCCCCTCTTGAAAATGACGCACTAATAATTCGCCTTCAACACGAGCTCGAAGGTTAGCTTCTTTATACGCTTGGGTACGTGCGACAAATTCACGATAATTACCAATAGACTGTGAGCTTATAGAGTATACCGAAACAGCTGGAGCAGGTGCTTTAGGTTTAGCTTCTTGCTGGCCGCAAGCTGTAATTAAGAGAGATAACATAGCCAAAATCACAATTTTACTCGTGTTTTTTGTAGAAGTAACAGAGGATCGCTTAAGCATCAAAAGATTCCTTATGGGTTAATGCTGTATTCAATTTCATTATATTTTTGTTCTTATTTTGCATAGAAAAAATCCTAGGTAAGGTAGTCTATTGAGTAATAGCTTATATTGAGATTAAGAGCAATATAACCCTTATCTATTTTACCTTGCACAAGTGCGAAATAAGTTTATGAAATGAGTATTATTATAAATTGTTATAATTATTACACAGGGTGGTAACAATATTATAATAATTTTTGCTAATGCTACAAAAAACACATAAAAAAAGCGGTGAACAAGGTTCACCGCTTTAATAATAAGCGTTAAGTAAAGTTAGTCTAAATTCATCGATTGAACTTTTTCATGGGCTATTTCAGGGGTAGTTGAATCGGGTTTTTCGTATAAGTTAGCTTTTAATTGACCTTTTCTATGCTTCAATGCCGCATCGAGTTTTTTAGCTGCTTTAGCAATAGCGGGATACATTACCTCATTAGCACCAGCTGCGGAGATACGGCCACCTTCATAGTTGGTGCTTAGCTCGACTTGATATTTATGGTGCTCTTTAGAAAGAATTACATCCAAAGCAATTAAGGTAGGAAAATGATTAGCAATTTTTGAGAATTTTTCTTCAATGTGTTGTTTGATAGAATCATTAATTTCGACGTGATGACCAGAAAGATTTATTTTCATAGGTATTCCTTTTTTACTGTTACTTTATGACTACTTACCTCAGTGGCAATTATATTCAAATAGAATTACATTCAAATAACAATGCGTCACTATTAATAGACCTGAGGGCAATATATGATAAAAACAAGTAAGAATATTAAATATGTTTATATACTCCCAACAAAAACTTGTTTGTAAGTTATACCCCTTTTTAAACGTAGCGTAAAAAGAGTAAAATTACTATTACGCTAAGAGGGCTCATTAGGGGCTGTTAATCTTTCGAGATTATTTTTGCAGCGAATTGTTGGGTATTTATACAAGGCAGAGCCTTTGTAATGTGGTTATTCCACATAAAAAGGTGATAACGCCGTAAAAACGACCAACAAACGCTGTCTGAAAGATTCGGCTAAAAACGTTTTTTTCATTGTTGAGTCGTGTTTGCGTAGAATGACTAGGCTACACGCGACTCGCCGCGAATAAAACACTTTTAGCTCGAACAAAATTTAACCGCGAAAGATCAACAACCCCTAAAGAAAGATGAAATAAATTGTTTCTTAGGTGTTTAGCCTAAAGGAGCATACTGAAAGATAAATAAAGTTAACCTTAAGTTAAAAAATTAGTCAGAAAATAAGATGCATAATAACAAGTGAAAATAGTCCTGCAAGTATGTCATCAAACATAATACCAAAACCGCCAGTTAACTTTTTATCCGCTATTGAAATTGGCCAAGGTTTAGCTATATCAAAAAGACGAAATAAAACAAAACCAACCAGAACACTTTGCCAGCTAACGGGCACCATAAACATAGTGATAAAGAATCCTGCAAATTCATCCCAAACAATGGCACCATGATCGTGAACGCCAACATCCTTAGCGGCTTTCCCACAAATGTAAACCCCCGTAACACACACAATAACAACTACTATTGCGTAAATTAATGGTGTTAGACCACTCATAAGTAAAAACAAAGGAACGGCTGCTAGCGTGCCAAAAGTTCCCGGTGCTTTCGGTGCTAAACCACTGCCAAAACCTAGCGCTAAAAATTGAATAGGATCGGTTAGCTTAAAGTTTACTTTGGTATTTTTATTCGGCATATATAATAAACGCTTATTTAATTCGTTGAGTTAATTGATGGCTAAACTGCACAGAAAATTATTCGTTAAAATGCTCAAAACCAACCGTTTTAATTTGAGTAGGCTTATTATTCAATGTTGTAGAGATAGTTTGAGAGGTATTTAATTGTCCTATACAAGTCACTGGGGTACCCGAGTGAGACATGGCCGTTTCCATACCGACTTTATTATCTTCTGAAATAGTAAACAATAATTCATAGTCATCGCCACCAGATAAAGCCAAAACAATGCCATCATCAAACAACAAGCTATCACGCATAATTGTAGATAAAGGCAAAGCATCAAGCACAACATTAGCACCAACATTCGATGCTTGACATATATGACCTAAATCAGCTATCAAACCATCCGAAAGGTCTATGGCTGAGGAGGCATATTCACGGAGTATCAGCCCTGCTAAGATTCTTGGTTTAGGGTAATCAAGTTTATTTTTTATAATATCGATAAACTGAGGTTCAAGGTCTACTTTACCCGTGATTTGTTGTAACGCTAAAGCGGCATCACCAAGATCACCCGTTACGTATAACCAGTCACCCGATTTTGCACCCGAACGAGATAAATAGCTACCTTTTGGAGTGAGCCCTTGTGCGGTAATGGTTATGCTTAATGGGCCTTGAGTTGTATCACCACCAATAAGTTCAACATTATAGAACTCACATAGCTCAAAGACTCCCTCACAAAACTCACGTAACCAAGCTTCGTCGACACTGGGTAATGTTAATGCTAAAGATAGCCAACTAGGTTTAGCGCCCATTGCAGCAATATCAGATAAATTAACAGCTACTGCTTTATGACCAATAGCCCTAGGACTGGTATTATGTGGAAAGTGTACTCCTGCAACTAAGGTGTCTGTTGTGACGACTATATTTTGATTCTCGATCGGCGATAAAACAGCACAATCATCACCGATTCCAAGCACAACATCCTTTCGGTTGATGAGTTGCTTGGTAAAGAAGTGTTTAATTAACTCGAATTCTTTCATACAAAACCTTTTCCACTATACGTTGATATTATTAGGTTATTATAATTAAATTACTTAGGGTTAGAGAATCGGATGAGAATAGACATTCAAAAAAGACGTTTGACTAGCAATAGGATCCTATTGCGATTGAAAATAACGACCTTATTGGACATTTAAACCCTTTGAAGATGACCGCTTAGTTTAGGTCATTGGTGTTATTCTTGTGGACGAATTAACTTAACTGTTTTGTCCAAAACACCATTAACAAATTTATGACTATCTTCCGCAGCAAACGATTTTGCTAACTCTATAGCCTCATTAATAACAACCCGATAAGGTACATCACCACAGTCTTTCAGCTCAAACACAGCAACCCGTAAAATCGCTTTTTCCACTTGATCAATATCCTCAAGAGGACGGTCTACATAAGGTGAAATAGCTGCATCTATGTCGCTAATACCTGCGGTTACACCACGCAATAACAATTGAAAATATTCTATATCAAAGCGACGTTTGCTATTTTCAGCGATAAAGTTAACTTCAATATCCTTCGGCGGGTTTTGACTAACTTGCCACGAATAAACAGCTTGTATTGCTAATTCACGGGCTTTTCTTCTAGGAGACGGTTTCAAAATAGGCTTCCACTTTTATTCAGTTATTAAATTTGCGCTAATACATTAACCATTTCTAATGCGCCAAGAGCCGCATCAGCGCCTTTATTACCGGCTTTAGTTCCTGCTCGTTCAATAGCCTGCTCAATAGAGTCGGTGGTAATAACACCAAATGAAACCGGTATCCCAGAATCTAAACAAACTTGTGCTAAGCCTTTATTACACTCACCCGCAACAAAATCAAAGTGAGGTGTACCACCACGAATGACCGCGCCAATAGCAATAATTGCATCGCATTCACCTTTTGCGGCAAGCTTTTTTGCTGCAAGCGGTAATTCATAAGCGCCGGGGACGCGAACGATGGTAATGTCTTTATCGTTAACATTACCGTGACGTTTAAGGGCATCAATTGCACCTTCGAGTAGGCTATCAACAATAAAATGGTTAAAGCGTGATACAACAATAGCGAACTTTTTTCCTTTCGCTTCAAACGAACCTTCAATAATATTCATTTCATTATTCCAATAGGGTATGTCTATAAAACAGGCCTAATTCTAACAAATTGTTATCGCCATAGGTACTCGTTTATTGCAAAATCAATCAAAATCATCGAGAAAGGCATCTAACTCGGCTTCTTCATCTTCGTTGATGATAAGAGGGGGATTGCCATCATAGACTTTATAATTCATATTTTGAAAATAAGCATTTTTAATAAATTCGTAAGGATCTTCTGACTCGATAACCAATTGCTCTTGATCTCGAACTGCCGCTCTTTTCTCTAAACCTATTATGCCCACGCGTACCATATTAGGCCACAGCCAAAAGTCGAACAGAGCTAGAGGCCAATATATCCCATCAACGTAATCACCAACTTCCTCTCTGACAGAGCTTGGTCCCAAGCCGGGAAGGACAAGGTAAGGGCCATCTCCAACACCATAGGTCCCTAGAACTTCACCGAACTCTTCTTGCTCTCCCGACCAATTAAAATCACTGGCAGGATCATAAAATCCAAATAAGCCAATCGTTGAATTGAGCACAAATCTACCCGTATTTGTTGCCGCATCAGCCAATTTTAATTGCAGTAAATTATTAATAATACTTGAGGGTTCATTTAAATTTAACGCCATATTATACAAACCAGTACGTAAAAAAGGAGGGGTATAAGTGGTGTAAATTTCTGTCGAGGGTTTAGCGATATATTTGTCAACGTAATCCCAAGTAAATATCCAAAAAGGCCTGTTGATCGCTTCGAAGGGGTCTCTTGAATCACCAACATATGTCGAATCATTTATAGCTATATTTTCTTGCTGTTCAGGCGTTGAAGAACAAGCGGAGAGTATACTAATTAGCGTAAGTATTAAGCATCTAAAAATTGGAGTTATGGTTATTCTCACCGAGTCTATATCCTTGCCTTATAAAGCACGTACTTTAAATGCGGGCAGCTTAACATAAAAGAAATAGTTGAGTGAATAACGTTTGAAACAAAACATTTATTTTTTATTTTAAGTAATAGAATATAAAACCTATTCTTGAGAACGAGTACGTTGTTGGTAGACAGAGAGTAACATTTCTACCTCTGCTCTTGGTAATTCACACTCACTGATAATTTCGTCAATATCCGCTCCTTTTTCTGCCAATTTAAAGGCACGATTATAGAATTTATCCTGCCCTTGCTTATCTTGCCATTGCGCTAAACGTTGTTCTTGCGCAATAAGTTGATTTTTCATTTTTGTAATACGCTGCTCTAGTTGTTGGCATACTTGAGTACTTGCTCTCGTTGCGTGCTCACTTGCCTCCTTCATATCACCTAACTGCTGTTTAGTTGTATTGTTCACTTGTTGTAATTCATTCATCAGAAAAAAGATATCTTGCACCTGAGCACTCATCGATGACATTTTTTCTTTGTTTTTTTTCAAATAAACAAAAAAAATAATGCTCATTAGTAACACTAAAAATAATGCTAAAGTAGCAATGATTGGCACAAATAATAATGACATTAATAACTTTTGCCTTAAACTAAATACACAATTACAAAACTTAAAAAGCCTACTTGGTAGACTGTATCGTCAGAGGTAATGGTTTGTACTGTAAGAAAAAACGGATCAGAACTGTTTAAGATCATCCCATTCGTCATCAGAGAGCAGCTTATCTAAATCGACTAAAATCAGTAGTTCTCCATCGAGATTTGATACACCTTGAATAAACTGGGCGCTTTCTTCATTACCAACGTTTGGTGCAACATCTATCTCTGAGGCTTTCAAATACACCACCTCGGCAACACTATCAACGAGGATACCAATCACTTGTTTTTCAGATTCTATGACAACAACACGAGTATTATCGGTAATATCACAAGGCTCTAGGCCAAAGCGAGAACGGGTATCAATAACGGTAACAACATTACCACGTAAATTAAGAATACCGAGTACATATAGGGGTGCGCCGGGTACTGGAGCTATTTCACTATAACGTAAAACTTCTTGTACTTGCATGACATTAATACCATAAGTTTCTTTTTCCAACTTAAAGGTTACCCACTGTAATACCTTGTCATTAGCTTCCGCTTTATCACTTACACTTCGTCTTATATCAGACATTTTAATCGCCTCTCAAATGACTTACTTTTAAACTGCCCTCACTTAACATTTAGCTCAGGCAGAAATAATTTACTGTGCTTGTGAGATATCGCTACCTTTATCAAGCAATTGAATCAGAGCACTTACATCCAGTAACGCACACATTTTTTCTTTGACTAGCCCCGCTAACCACGGTCGTTTTTTACTAGAACTTAGCCATTTAACTTCATCTTGAGACAAGACGACAGTATCCACTAAACTTTCCGCCAGTAGCCCCCAACGACTATCATTCAACATAATAACGTATTGATAACTCAATGATTCCTTTAATTTTTCATCACATTTTTCTGGCATAACCCATAAAGCAGTATCGACAACATTAATCTTTTCACCTCGATAAAGCATAACGCCTTTAAACCAATCAGGCTTACCCATAAGGTTAGTCGTTTTATCAACTTTATAAATACCCCCTAACGCGATTAAAGGGACTGCAATGAGTAAACCTGCCACCTCAAAAAACATTGTTTGAAAGTCGCCTTGACGATAGTTTTTACTTTTCAACTCAGCCAGTTCAGTATTGACCTTTTCACTCGTAACCGGTAACACATTAATTTCTGTTACATCATCTTTATCTGCTGATTTTCTGAAAACACTGTCTTTAGGCTCACTGACTGTTTTTAATAATGTTTCTAACGATTGATTTTCTTTTTGTGCTAAGGGTTTACTAAATGCTTGTTTAACAATACGCTGTTTTGATGGCTCATTATCTACCTCGGTATCTGTCAATAGCTCTGACAAATAGGTTTTTATCACTTTTTTACTCGCAGTTAACGATTTATTCATCTAACATTCAGCCTCATTATATTTCCCGTTCTTTTTGATTAAAAAGCTCAAAAGACTCTTATAAGCTAATGTTCCCCGAGAGCTATGTGCGTAATCAGAAGGTACTTTTTGAGCTGAGCTCGCATTTCTCAAATTAGTATCAATAGGTATAACTCCTGGCCATATCTTATCAGTATAGACTTCTTGAAGCTTTTTAAAGGCTAAAATAGATGCTTTTGTTCTTCTATCAAACATCGTTGGCACTATGGTATATTTAAAATTAGCCTTTTGCTCACCCTCCATCATTTCCATAGTTTTAATCATGCGATCTAAGCCCTTAAGTGCCAAAAATTCAGTCTGCACAGGAATGACAATACGGTCAGCCGCAGCTAACGCATTGACCATGAGTACACCGAGCACAGGAGGGCAATCAATCAAAATATAATCGTAATAATCCGCGACTTTTTGTACTGCTTTTTTAAGCACTAATCCCATACCGCCTTTTGCCCCCATAGAGCGATCTAATGTGGCAAGCCCCATCGTTGCGGGTAAGATATCAATATGTGGGTACTGAGTTGGACATAAGGTTTGTAAAATTTGTTCTCTTGATGATACTTGAGTAAATAATTCATAAACACTCAGATCTAGATCTTCTGATTCAATACCAAAATAGTAACTTAATGAAGCATGGGGATCGGTATCAATCAATAATACTCTATGTCCTTGTTCAGCCAAAATCCCCGCAAGGGCAATAGCCGTTGTGGTTTTACCAACTCCACCTTTTTGATTTGCGATGGTCCAGACTACCAAGGGCAACTCTCACTTATATAAATAAAATTAACAATTATTTTAACGACAATTTTACTCTACATTATCGTTATCTTTTATATCTTCTGATAATGTTTTTTCAAACTTATTGTTAACAATTTCACGATTATCTTCTCGCGTGGTGATTCGAATACCACCATTCTTTAAGCGAATAACCTTTATAATATCAGCTTGCTCTATGTTTTGTTCATTTGAGGAATTGCTTCGGGTATTTTTTTCACTTGCATTTAAATTAATCGCCGCAGGCTGGCTTAAATTCGCTTTTTCCAAACCATACCTTGAAACAGCAATAACAACCTTTCTATTACTTGACCTACCTTGAGCGGTTAAATTATCAGCACTGGGGTAGTATTGACCATAACCTTCTATAGCCATCCGGGCTGGGTTTAAACCGATCGTTTCTAATAAATGTAAAATAGCCGTGGCTCTAAAAACAGATAGCTCCCAATTTGAGGCGAATATTTCATTATTGATTACTTGGTTATCAGTATAACCTCGGATACGAATAAAATTACTTACTTGACCTATTACATCATATATTTCCAACAATATAGCCTTTGCAGAGTGCATCGTTGAAGATGAACCACTTGGGAATAACAAACCACTACTTAGCTCTATCTCTAACCAATCACCTTCTATGTGTAATTGTACAAACCCCGATTCAACCAGTTCATATAAGGCGGTATGCAACTCTTCTTCTAATGAGGCCAAATTATTTCCTATTTGTACCTCTGATACGTTAGATAAGTTTTTCTCATTATCTAACAAATCAGCCCCTGCAACCTCTAACACACCATTACCATATAAATTTTCATTCGTTTTGGCACCATTAACCATCAAAAGGCTATGACCATGGTTGTCAATTTTATCTTTCTCTGCTTGAAAAACACGACCAAAAGATTCTGTGATACTTTCAAAAGGCTTTTCGTTTACCATTGCCATGGCATACAAAACCACAAATAAAGCAAACATTAAGGTCATATAATCCGCATAAGAGACTAACCAACGGTGAACATTTTCTTGCTCTATCACGTGTCTTCTTTTACGCTGGCGATTCATTGCTCTAACCTAAATGCCGATAATTTATTTTCAATGCTCTGGGGGTGTTCACCCTGAGCAATAGAAAACAAGCCTTCACAAACCATTTCACGATAGATTGTTTGTTGATGGATAATGGCGCGGATTTTATTCGCGACAGGTAAATACACAAGGTTAGCAAAGCCAACGCCATAAATAGTGGCGATAAAAGCCGTGGCGATACCCTGCCCTAAGAGTTCGGGCTCCGTTAAGTTACTCATGGCATGAATCAAGCCAAGTACCGCACCCAAGATGCCAATCGTTGGGCTGTATCCGCCCATGGCCTCATAAACATTAGCTGAACGTAAGTTATGCTCTCGATAAAGATCGAGTTCTAGCTCTAAAGTGATACGAAGATTATCGAGTTCAACACCATCAACTAATAGATTTAAACCTTTTTGAGTAAAACTATCTTCAATTTCCAAAGCGGTATCTTCTAAAGCGAGGTACCCCAATTCTCTTGCTTTCGTGGCCCAATCCAAAATTTCATTAATTCCACGCTCCATATTATATTGAGGAGGATAAAACACCCATTTTAATAATGATATTGCATGCCTAAACTGTACCATTGAAGATTGCAGCATAACAGCACCTAAAGTCCCACCAAAAACAATAATAAAAGCGGGGAGTTCAAATAAATCAGCAAGGTGACCGCCATCCAGCGAAAAACCGATATAAACAGCTAAAATAGCAATAAATAGTCCTGCAAGACTCAATTTATCCACGAACAACTTCCTTAATGATAGAAGCAGCTACCGCATTTAAAGGCAGTGAAAAGTCGGACAAGCCCGCGCTATCAATAGCTTGAGGCATGCCATACACAACACAAGATTGCTCATCTTGAGACCAAATCGTTGCCCCGTTTTTTTTTAACATTCTAGAGCCTTCCATACCGTCCGCTCCCATGCCCGTTAATATAATACCCAGCACTTTACCGCCAAACGTTTTTGCCGCTGAGCCAAAACTAATATCAACACTCGGTTTATAACTAATTTTAGGAGAATCGTCATCTATCACCTTGATCTTGGCCAAATTCTCATTACCAGTAATAATCATTTGACGTCCACCTGGGGCTAAGTAGGCATGTCCTGCCCTTAACACATCACCATCTTCAGCTTCCTTGATTGATATTTTACATATGCTGTTTAACCGACTGGCAAAGGCTCCCGTAAATGCCTTAGGCATATGCTGAACAATGATAATAGGTAACGGAAAATCCTGTTCTAGTTGCAACAATATTTTTTGTAGTGCTATCGGCCCTCCCGTTGAAGTGCCAATAGCCAAAAGTTTATATTCTTTACCTGAGCTCCGGTAAAGTTTTTTCTGTTCTGAGCCTATAGATGAGAATGTGGTTAATGGCTTAATGGCACTTCTAGTCTGTATTTTCTTTTGAGGTATAGCACTTGAATAACCAGTACGGATAGGGGAACTGACCTTTAGAGAAGCAGGTTTTCGTGCTATTTCAATAACACGTTGTCTTAATACATTACCCGCCTCATCACTATTTTTTGCAATTTCACTAAATTTTTTAGGTAAAAAATCAAGTGCTCCGGCTTCAAGTGCATCTAACGTTGATTTAGCACCTTCATGTGTTAATGATGAAAACATTAATATTGGCGCTGGGGATTTCGCCATAATTTGTTTGACCGCTTCAATACCATTTAGCACGGGCATTTCAATGTCCATAGTGATAACGTCAGGTTTCAGTGCAATTGCTTTTTCAACCGCTTCTTTGCCATTCACTGCTACGTCAATTACGTCTAGTTGCGGAGCTTTATTAAGAATATCGGAGACTCTTTTTCTAAAAAAACTCGAGTCATCAACAACAAGTACTTTGTAGATCATTTACCCTCTCTAATAACGTTTAACTAACGCGATACAGCCACTCTTTTCAATAGACAAAAGTGCTACCTTAAACAAGAGTTAACTGCGTAATTTTTTTTGGACTGGCAGTTTTTTCGCATAATATTTCAACATGTTCGCTATGTCTAAAATGAGTGCAATACCACCATCACTCGTAATCGTAGCCCCCGCCATACCAGGTGTGCCATGAAGTAATCGGTCAAGTGGCTTTATGACAACCTCCTCTTGTCCTATTAGCCTATTAACAACAAATCCCACTTGTTGATTACCTAATTGCACGATAATGACATGGCCTTTATCCGTTGATCTTTTCACAAAGCCGCGTACTAACCACTCTTCTAAATAAAACAGTGGTATCGCCTTTTCTCGAACGGTTATAGTCAACTGTCCATCGACGGTATTCGTACTCGATAAATCAAGGTTAAAAATTTCATTAACCGATGTTAACGGTAAAGCAAAAGTTTGCTTGCCAACAACAACCATTAAGGTGGGCAGTATTGCTAAAGTTAAGGGCACTTTAATTTCAAGTATTGTGCCCACACCTAATTCAGAATCAATATTTACCATACCATTGAGTTGGGCAATCTTAGTTTTGACCACATCCAGACCAACACCGCGACCCGAAACTTCTGAAATTTCTGTTTTAGTAGAAAAACCAGGAGCAAAAATTAGGTTAAAGGCTTCTTTATCTGGCATACGGGCTGCCGATTCAGCATCAAGTACACCCCGTTTAATCGCAATAGCCTTTAATTTTTCAGGATCCATTCCTGCACCATCATCTTTAATGGTTAACAGTATATGATCGCCTTCTTGTGAAGCAGAAAGCAGCACAGTACCTTCTCTTGGTTTACCCATAGCCTCTCGAACATCAGGTAATTCTATTCCATGATCAACAGAATTTCTGACTAAATGCACCAAGGGATCAGCAAGCGCTTCTACTAAGTTTTTATCTAAATCCGTGTCTTCACCCTCTAAAGTTAAGGTGATTTCTTTTTGTAAACTGCGTGCTAAATCACGAACGACTCGAGGAAAGCGACCGAATACTTTTTTAATTGGCTGCATACGAGTTTGCATAACAGCACCTTGAAGATCAGTCGTTACTGCATCTAGGTTAGTCACTGCCTTGTTCAAGTTTTCATCGTCTGATTCCAAGCCTAAGCTCGTTAGACGATTTCTAACTAAGACTAATTCACCAACCATATTCATTATTTGGTCAAGTCGTTTAGTATCCACTCGCAGCGTAGTTTCAGCTTGAAGAGCTGGAGTAACCGGTGCCTTTTTAGCCTTCCCTTTCACTGGTGCTGATTTTGTTTTAACGGCGACATTTTTTTGAGGTGTTACACTAGCTTGAGTACACGATATACTAGCAATTTTCTGCTTTTCAGGAGCGGCAGACGTCGCACTAGATTGTTCATTCGTGGTTGATGATGTATTTGTTGCTTTAGGCGCATTACCTTTGCCATGGAGCTCATCTAATAGTTTTTCAAATTCAAGAGCATCCATATCTTCACTTGAACTCGTGAGGACACTACTTTCGGTCTCACTTGAATTAGCAGAAAATGCACCTTGTCCATGTAACTCATCTAACAAGGATTCAAATTCATCATCGGTAATTTCATCACTTGAACCATCAAAGCTCAGTGAAGGGGAAGAACTCGCTATTTGTTCTTTAGCACTAGGCTTCGCTGAAACAGGACCAGAGCCATGTAACTCATCGAGTAGCTTTTCAAAATCGTCGTCATTCATTTCATCATCAGCGTTTGATGAATCATTCGTGGCAACTGATGACTCCATGACATCAACGACAACCTCAACAGGTTTTTCACCCTCAGGTTTGCTCAGTCGGTCAAGTTCCGCTAGTAAATTTTCGTCGGCTGGTATTAAGGGTTCTTTATTTTGTACCAACACAAACATGTCATTGACAGTGTCTAGCGCAGATAAAATCGTATCCATGAGCTCCGCATTAACAGCACGTTTCCCAGTACGCAATAAGTCAAATATATTCTCAGCGCCGTGACACACATCAACCAAATGTCCTAGGGCTAAGAAGCCAGCGCCCCCTTTTACGGTATGGAAGCCACGAAAAATAGAATTGAGTAATTCATCATTATCTATATCATTTTCAAGTTCGACAAGCTCCTCTGAAAGTGATTCTAATATTTCCCCCGCTTCCACTAAAAAGTCCTGTAAGATTTCTTCATCTGCTTCAAAAGACATGCAGTAACTCCCCTAAAATCCTAAACTTGATAAAAGATCATCAACATCATCTTGATCTGCTACGACATCATCTCGGCCTTGTCTATTCACAATAGGACCTTCAAGCAGGCTTTTACCTTCTTTAGGAAGGGCTTTCTCTTGTGTCGATTCTGCTGATATACCAAAAGCGGTAAGCATGTTAATTAAGCTTTCTTCAACTTCTATCACTAACTCAATTACTTTACGAATGACTTGGCCGGTTAAATCTTGGAAGTCCTGTGCCATTAACACGTCGGTCATTAAGTCATGAATATGTCGTGTTTCTTTACCGGTATTTTTTAACAATATATCTATATCTAGGCATAACGATTTAAACTCTTTTACCTCTAAGTCGTTATTCATCAATTTTGTCCACGAAGGATTTACCGATTTCACTTGCTCTGCCATTGTGTCTACCACAGGAAAAATGGCTTCTACGGCATCCATCGTTTTATTTGCGGCTTCTTCTGTTCTGGTGATGACATAATTCAACCGCTCTTTGGCATCAGGAATATCGGTCATTGTCAGATCATTTAATCTTGAATTGACATGGAAATTTGTTAAAGAGTCATGGAGTTGTCGTGTCAACTTACCAATCTCAGCAAACAGTTCAGAATTGATTGGGTTTTGAATCTCTGCAAAAAGAGCATCTGCTGTCTCTTGCTGATCTGACTCCAACAGCTCAACCAAAGATTTCGCCTGCTCTAATGAGATCCGACCTGTCATAGGTATGCTCATGCAAAGTCCTTAATTCAATAGTTATTAAACTTTACTTTAACCACAAAAAAATTTATCAGCTAAAGTCCGCACATTAAGCTAAGCGCTCAAAAATTCTATCTATCTTGTTTTTTAATGTTGACGCGGTAAATGGTTTAACAATATAGCCATTGACACCCGCTTGCGCTGCCATAACGATTTGCTGTTTTTTAGCTTCCGCGGTGATAAGTAAAACAGGAATGTGTGATAAATTCGCATCTGCTCGAATAGCTTTCAGTAAATCGATTCCTTGCATACCGGGCATATTCCAATCAGTTACAACAAAATCAAACCCCCCTCGCTGCAGCATAGGTAAGGCAGTATTGCCATCATCGGCTTCTTGAATATTGGTAAACCCTAAATCACGTAACAAATTTTTCACTATACGTCTCATCGTTGAAAAATCATCAACAACAAGTACTTTCATATTTTTATCCAAGACACCCTCCAGCGAAACATTCAAAATAAATTAGTTTTCTATATATTATTTACCCAAATAATTTATTTTAGTTGTGTAGTTTTTTTACCGCTAATTATCATTAACTTTATTTATCTGTCAAGCTTGACTAACCCCGCCAAGATTGCATCCGCGCTTTAAGGCGATGCATTGCTTGACTATGAATTTGACTTACCCTTGACTCGCTTACGTCAAGTACTTGACCTATTTCCCTTAAATTAAGTTCTTCATCGTAGTACAAAGACAGTACTAATGCCTCTTTTTCTGGTAGAGCGCTAATACACTGGCTTAGGCCTTTTTTAAAGGCACTATGTTCAACATTGCTATAAGGATCATTTCCCAGGCAATCATCCCCAAGTTTGATAGCATCTTCCTTAATGCCCAAATCCTCAATGTCGAGTATTTTACCTGAACTGACTTCACTTAATATATGATGATATTTATTTAGTGAAATATCAAGCTTTTCAGCAACTTCAACATCAGAAACATCTCGCCCCAATGTAGATTCAAGTTGTTTAATGGCTTCACTGATCATTCTGCTGTTTTTATGCACAGAACGCGGAGTCCAATCCCCCCGACGCATTTCGTCAAGCATAGCGCCTCGAATTCGAATACCGGCAAAAGTTTCAAAACTCGCGCCTTTGGTGTTATCAAAATTATTCGCGGCTTCAAATAAGCCTATCATACCTGACTGAATTAAATCATCGACTAGAACACTCGCGGGCAACCTTGCTAATAAATGATAAGCAATACGCTTTACTAAAACAGTCTGTTGTTCAAGTAAGGCCGTTTTATCTATTTGGCTACTATAGCTATGTGCTTTTATCACGTATTCTCGCTCTCATTAAAGATAGGCTGAATTGATTAGTTTTCAAGTAACTGTTCAATAAAGAACTCTAAGTGCCCTGCCGCTTGTTTAGGAATTGGCCATCCACCCACTTTTTTAGCTAAATCCATATAAGCTAATGCCGCAGGAGATTGGGGAAAAGCTTCAACAATAACTTGTTGCTTACGTACGGCTTTCCTCATATTTTCATCGAAAGGAATGACACCGACTAACTCTAATGCCACATCAAGAAATCTATCGGTTACTTTTGTCAGCTTAGCAAAAAGTTGTTGCCCTTCTTTCGGACTATGCACCATATTTACCACAACTTTAAATTTAAATACGCCGTGGTCACGACTGAGTAACTTCATTAAAGCATAACAATCTGTAATTGATGAGGGTTCATCACAAACGACTAAAATAATATCTTGTGCCGCGCGTGTAAAGCTTAACACCATATCTGAAATACCTGCGGCAGTATCAACTATCAGTACATCAAACTCGGTTTTCATTTCACTAAAAGCTCGAATAAGCCCCGCATGCTCTGCTGGGGTTAAATCAACCATAGATTGTGAGCCTGATGTTGCAGGAATAATTTTAATACCTGCAGGACCCTCAATGATAATATCATCAAGTTCACACTCACCCGACAAAACATGTGATAAATTACGTCTTACCCGTAAACCTAGCATAACATCCACATTAGCAAGACCTAAATCGGCATCAAGTACCAGCACGCGTTTGCCTTGTTGTCCTAAAGCAACCGCGGTATTAAGAGAAGTATTGGTTTTACCAACACCCCCTTTACCCCCTGAAACTGACACCACTTTAACTTGTCGTTTTTCTTGTGCTTTTCTTAAGCCGTTCGCTTGATCTATCATTTCATGACTTCTTCTATTGATATCTGTTTAACTGAGAGTTAACGATTATGCTATTGAAGCTGACGCAACGGATACTGGGCGCAATAAGCTCGCATTGTTGTTAACATATTTTGTTGCCATATTATCTGCAAGAGTAACTAATTTCTCAGCATTGGCAACTTTAATATCTTCTGGAACCCTCTGCCCATCAGTAAGATACCCTATTGGTAAACCATTTTGAATCGAAGTTGTAATTATTTCACCAATACTGATGCTTTCATCTAATTTAGTAAAGATACAGCCCGACAAAGGTACTTTTTTAAACCGATCTACATTTTCTTGCATAACGCCTTGCTGAGAATTAGCCGCTAACACTAAATAGTTACGAATTTTTACCCTAGCGTTTGAAATTAATGTCGTCAAATGCTCGGCTAAACGCATATCACGTTGCCCCATTCCGGCGGTATCAATTAAAATTAGCTTCTTCTTGGAGTATTGTTGTAATAAGGCATCTAACGCTTGACTATCTTTTGCCAAACCCACCTGACAACCAATTATCTTACCGTAGGTTGCTAATTGCTCAAAGCCAGAAATACGAAAAGTATCGGTAGAGATAAGTGCCACTTGATCTCTGCCATGAACTTGAGCAAAACCTGCAGCAAGTTTTGCTATGGTCGTTGTTTTACCTACCCCCGTTGGCCCCACTAAGGCCACCACACCACCACGATTTATAATATCATTTTGTGTGGTATTAATTTGCTTAGCAATAAGCTGAATGGCCTGTGACCATGCTTCTTTTTCATGAGATTTTTCGGGGACATAGCCCGCAATTTGATCGGCAATTTGTTCATTAAGCCCTAAAGAAAGTAATCGATTTACCAGCACAGCTCGCTGAGGATCTTTTTGAGCCATATCCTGCCACATTAAACCAGACACTTGATGTTCAAGTAATGAACGAATTGAGGCCATTTCTTGTTGCATTTGGCTAAAATCTTGCGAAGACACTTTGCCATCATAGTTTTCATCAATAGCGAGTGGCGTTGAAGTTTTAAGGTGCGTCGACACATTTGCCGTTATATTGTCATTGCCATCGTCAGCATTTACTTGGCTAGGTTGGGGCTGAGAACTGGCTATATTAACCTCTTGGGCTGGTTGGCTAAGACGAGCGGTAAAGTCCTTAAGCTGTTGCTCAATACTACCCTCGTCCAAGTTCTCAGGAGACTTACCTTCTGAATATTGTGGCGTTGGCTGTTGCACTTGACGGTTAAGTAGGGCAGATAGGCTATCCGCGGGCGCAGGCTTGCTTGACGTTGTCGAGGGTACATTATTTTGATCCGGTATTTTTTGACCGAAACTTACCACATCATCGCTGACTTGCCTCGTATTCGAAGCATTTACCGCCACCGGAGTCTTTTGTCTGATACTTGCTGGAGGCTGAGCGGGGGCTACGACTTGGTTGTAATCAACAGCGGCCATTAACTCCACACCCTCTGGGATCTTTTTATTGGACATAATAACCGCATCAACGCCAAGTTCATCTTTTATTTGTGCTAATGCCGTACGCATATCTTTGGCAACAAAACGTCTAATCTTCATATCCAACCTCTATTTTTACTATAAATTACAGCTACATGCCATATACTTTATTACTGTCCAATAGCACTAACGATTCTAATTTGTTTATCATCGGGAATTTCTTGATAAGAAATAACACGTAAGCTAGGAATTGTATTTTTAACAAACTTGGCCAAAACGTGACGTAAAATACCGGATGTTAAAAGTATTGGTGTATCACCAGCCATTTCTTGCTGGTTAGCCCCTTCAGTCAATGATTTTTGTATACGTTCCGCTAATCCCGGTTCGATACCAGCACCATCATCTCCTGCCATCTGCATTGACTGATGCAACATCTGTTCCAACTCTGGAGCCAAAGTTATGACAGGTATTTCTTGAGATGCTCCGACAAGGTCTTGAATAATAAACTTTCTCAAACTAATACGTACCGCCGCAGTAAGTACTTCAGGGTCTTGACTCTTCGGCCCATACTCAACCAGTGTTTGCACAATAGAACGCATATCTCTGACAGCCACACCTTCATTCATTAAGCTTTGTAATACCTTAACCACTGCGCCTAAAGTCAAGGTTTCAGGCACAAAGCCTTCAACGAGCTTAGGATAACTTTTAGCAAGTAAGTCTAAAAGGTTCTGAACTTCCTCATGACCTAACAGTTGCGAAGCATTATTGGTTAATATTTGACTTAAGTGTGTCGCTAACACCGTCGCAGAATCAACAACAGTATAACCGAACGTTTGTGCTTGATCACGTTGATTTTTATTAATCCATACGGCATCAAGTCCAAAAGCAGGATCTTTCGTTTCAACGCCTTCCAATGTGCCAAAAACTTGCCCTGGATTTATAGCTAATTCTTGATCATGTCGAATTTGAGCTGTACCGACAATCACCCCCATGAGTGATATTTGATAGCTATTAGGATCTAAGTCTAAATTATCACGTATATGCACCGCAGGCACAAGAAAACCAAACTCTTGTGATAACTTTTTACGTACCCCTTTAATACGGCTCAGCAACTCCCCGCCTTGGGCTTTATCGACCAGCGGGATCAAACGATAACCAATTTCTAGCCCAATGATATCAACATGATTAACATCATCCCAATCAAGCTCTTTCACTTCATCTTCTTTTTGTTGATGCTGAACTTGCTCTTCTTGGACTGTCTTAGCCAATTCAAGTACTTTATTTTCTTTGTTTTTAGCTCCCAAAAAGGCAACACTGGCAATAATCATAGCAAAAAGGATAAAAACAAAGTGTGGCATGCCGGGAATAACACCCATAATAAACATGATACCCGCAGCAATATAGAGTGATTTTTCTTGACCTAACTGGCTACTAACTTGCTCGCCCATGTCTTGGGAGGTATTTTGACGGGTAACCACAATCGCGGTACCAACCGATAATAATAATCCTGGGATTTGCGCCACAAGACCATCACCAATGGTCAATAATGTATATATTTCAACAGCATTATTAAAGGTTAGGTCATGTTGCACCATGCCAATAATTAAACCACCCACAATATTGATGAACAAAATTAAAAGACCAGCAATGGCATCACCTTTTACAAATTTACTGGCACCGTCCATCGAGCCATAAAAATCAGCTTCACTGGTGACTTCTACTCTGCGTTCTTTCGCTTGCTCTTGGGTAATAAAACCAGCATTTAAATCCGCATCGATTGCCATTTGTTTACCCGGCATAGCATCCAGAGTAAAACGCGCCGTTACTTCAGCTATTCGACCAGCACCCTTGGTGACAACAACAAAGTTAATGATAATGAGAATGAGGAAAACCACTAAACCCACCGCGTAATTACCACCAATAACAACCGAGCCAAAAGCTTCAATAACCTTACCGGCCGCATCAGGTCCGTTATGCCCTTCTAATAAGACCACACGAGTACTGGCGACATTCAGTGCTAAACGCAAAATAGTCGCAATTAACAAAACCGCAGGAAAAGAGCCAAACTCTAATGGCTTTAAGGTATATACCGTAATCAATAACACCACGAGAGAAAGAGCAATATTAAAAGAAAATAAAATATCTAATAGCCAAGAGGGCATAGGTAAAATAACCATACCTAAAGCCGCCATCACCAATATAGGTGTGCCTAAGCCAGAAAAGTGGCGAAATTTTGATTTGTCTATCTGATTAAAATAAGCGGTTAATTGCATTTCACTTCATAATGTTTTTTTGACAGTAATCAAGACAAAGCAAATTTTATACCACAGTATAAAAACAATAACCTACAATGAATTATTAAAGTGAAGATAATTAGAGCGAACAGAATATAAAATAAAGATTAATATTTAAATTCATCGGGGATAGGCAAGTTTTTAGCCACAGGGGTCGGTTTTTTTGCTTTACCTTTTTTGTGCTCATTGAGCTGAAAAATAAAAGCGAGTACTTGAGCCACAGCGGCAAACAACTCTTCTGGAATATCCTCACCAACTTCTGCGGTATAATATAACGATCGTGCTAAAGCGGGTGACTGAATTATTTCTACTTGGTGCTCTTTGGCAATAGTACGAATATGCAGCGCCATTTCATCAACGCCTTTAGCCGACAAGACAGGAGCCCCGCCAAGCGACGTATCGTACTTAAGCGCAATAGAGAAATGTGATGGGTTGGTAATAACCACATCAGAATCAGGTACATCTTGCATCATACGACGTTGTGACATTTCGTATTGCGTTCTTCGTATACGTCCTTTAACTTCGGGGTTACCTTCACTGCCTTTATGTTCATCCTTAATTTCTTGCTTGGTCATCTTTAATTGTCGATTATGATTCCACACTTGGTAAGGCGCATCAATACTTACGATAATTCCTATCGATAATGCCAAAACCAAAAACATCCACAGCAACATAGTTACCGCATGTTCAAAGTTAGCCGGAGCGGTCTCTCGACTTAAATTTAAAATTTCATCAAACAGACCGCTAAGCAGTAAAAAAGCCACAAAAAATACCACGAAGAACTTTAATATAGACTTGAGCAGCTCAACTACCGCTTGTATACCAAACATCCGTTTAAAACCAGCGATAGGGGATAACTTACTGGCTTTTGGCATCATCGCTTCCCATGAAAAACTTATACCGCCAAGCAGAGTGTTACCTATAAAGGCAGCTAACATAACAATAAAAAAAATCCAAAGTAATGGAGAGACAATTTGAAAGATACCGTCATTGATGACTTTAAATAACGCATTGACATCCATGGCTTCTTGCCTGTTGATACTGAACATATGGCCCATCATATTAGCCATAGAGCTAGCTAACTTTTCCCCCATCAACAACATGGCACAAGCACAGCCGACAAGTACAAAAAAAGTACCTAAATCTTTAGAACGAGCAATTTGTCCTTTTTTACGTGCATCGGTAAGTTTTTTCGCCGTTGGTTCTTCGGTTTTTTCACCGCTATCAGAATCTGCCATCTAAATAGCCTGACAATCAATAAGGTAACAACTAAAATCAAGTGCTCGTTGCCACTGCAACTCAAAGTGAGTAAAGAAATTACCAAAGGTCAACCACATAATAAGTAAACCGGCCATCATGGTGATAGGAAAGCCAATGGCAAAAATGTTAAGTTGAGGAGCCGCTCGGGTCATGATGCCAAAGGAAAAATTGATGAGTAACATCGCCGTTATTGGCGCTAAAGCCAGTGATAACGCAGTGGTAAACATCCAACCGCCCCACTCAACAATTTCACGGTACTTGATACTTGATAAATGCTCAGTCGGAATAGGTAACGTATCAAAGCTCGCGACAATAAATTGTAAATAGGCAAGGTGTCCATCCATTACCCAAAATAATAACGATGACAATATTAAAAAGAATTGTCCAATAGCGGGGACATTCATACCACTGGCAGGATCAACCAAAGAAGCGAAACCAAGACCCGATTGCATGGCAATAATTTGTCCTGCTAGGGTAAAGGTATTCACCACCATAATGGTGATAAAGCCAAGCATGACACCGATAATCATCTGCTGTCCTAATAAAATAGCGGTATTAAGCGACAGTAAACTATTAACACTCGTGGGTGGGATTGCCGGCATAATAGCAATGGTGATACTGACACATAAAAACAATTTCACCCGACCAGGAATAGTCTGTGCGCTAAGGCCTATCATAGTCATTATCAAGGCAGATATACGGCTAAAAGGCAAAATAAAATCTGCCATATATTGATTAATAACAGACTCGGTAAACTCCATAATTATAGACCGATAGCAAGTAGATTAAAGACGGTTTTTATAGGAATCATTAAATATTCTTCACATGATCACACTAGGGATACTAGCAATGAGCCGGATAGTATAGTCCATCACTTTTTGTACTAACCAGTGTCCACCGAGTATTAGCGCCAGCAAGGTAACAATTAACCGAGGTAAAAAACTTAAGGTTTGCTCATTGATTGAAGTGGCGGCCTGAAAAACGGCAACCATTAAGCCCACGGCTAAACTGGGTAGGATAATAGCGCAAACTAAGATAATCACCAGTAGTAAGGCATCTCCTAGTATATCTATATAGATTTCTGGACCCATAAGTTGCTCTCTTTTACTTAACTGACATTACTCACAATAAAAAGTAACAATATAAAACATAACACGATGAAAACATGTTGCTAACTACCCATGCCGTAGCTCGTAGCAATAGTCCCTATCACTAGGTTCCAACCATCGACCAGTACAAATAACATCAACTTAAAGGGCAAGGATACAATCATGGGTGAAAGCATCATCATGCCCATGGCCATTAAAATACTCGCCACAACTAAATCAATAATCAAGAAAGGAATAAATAATATAAAACCTATTTGAAAAGCCGTTTTTAATTCACTGATGATAAACGCAGGGATAATGACGGTCATGGGTAAATCAGTCGGTTGCGCGACAGGACCAATCCCAGCCATTGCCGCTAAGGTATCAAGATCTTTAACGCGCGTTTGTTCTAGCATAAAGGCACGTAAAGGCACCTTACCGATATTAATGGCTTCAGTAGACGTTAACTGCTCTGATAAATAAGGCTGAATGGCCGTTCTATCTATTTGGTTATAAACTGGCGTCATGATAAAGAGTGTCATAAAGAGGGTTAAGCCAATAATAACTTGGTTAGATGGCGTTTGTTGCAAGCCAAAAGCTTGTCGTAAAATAGCCATAATGACCACAATACGGGTGAATGATGTCATCATGATGACTGCCGCAGGAATAAAACTCAGCGCGGTCATAAAAATCAATATTTGTAAATTGACCGAATATTCCTGAGAGCCATCTGGATTCGTGGTAAGCGTTAACGCGGATAATGATAAATCTTCAGCCGAAGCGCCAAAGCTCATACCGAATACAGCTAAAATAATGAGGGTGAATAAAGTACTTTTCATGGTTGCCTGATGGTCCCTACTTAACATTAATAGTCATTACGTTTTTTTAGAGGATAAGAAAGATAAAATATCTTTTGATAACCCTGCCGTCTTAATACTTTGATAGGGTAATGGCTCAGATAATGTTTCTAACAAGGTGATTTGTTGGCTGGTTACCCCCAACAATAACTGCTGTTCCCCTACTTGTACTACAATCATACGTTCTTTAGCCCCCAACCTGAGACTTGTGACAACCTTAAGTTGGCTGACCGATTGCTGGGTTAAGGTAAAGCGCTTAAGCACAAAGCCACAAACAAGGATTAAGCCTAAAACCATCAATAAAGATAAGAGCATACTACCCGCATTCATGTTGGCCATGACATGCTTACCTACTTCAGGCTTACTGTTAGCAGTGCGGTTAGCCAAATTTTCAAGCAAAGGCACTGGCTCTAATGACGTTTGAGCCGTTAAACTGTCCTCAACCGTCTCTTTGTGTGCCAGCTCAGCAGGGCTACCGACATTAGCAATGGCGATTTTATTGACTGAAACATTAGCGGTTACTTTATTACTTTCCTTAATATCATCTACTTCATTACTATGGGCTAAGGCCATCAAAGACAGTAAACAACAACTGATAGCTAAGCAAATACCTACTGTTTTTTTTATCATAAATATTTTCTGCTATATTTTTTATTTCATGAACTTCATTATTTTAATTTTTTAATTCGCTCTAATTGACTAACCACATCGGTTAAGCGAATACCAAATTTATCATTAACAACCACAACTTCGCCATGGGCGATTAATGTACCGTTGACTAGGACATCGAGCGATTCACCTGCGACACGGTCTAATTCAACAACCGAGCCTTGGTTTAGTTGTAATAAGTTTCGAATACTAATGTTACTCCGTCCCACTTCCATAGAAATGGTAACCGGGATATCTAAAATAACATCAAGTTTACGTTTTTCATCTCCGGTGATCAGTATTTTATCTTCAGTCAACTCTTCAAGTTCAACCGGTTCAGCCTTTGCTGCAGCTTGCTCATCAAGTGCCTCATCCCACATACTCAGATCTTCTTCTTTATCGTTACTCATACCCACAAACCTCAATTTATAATTTATGCAAATATCTTGACTTAGTTACTTATCCAAAAGTTACAAGTCCTCTCCTAGCTGATGTATTTCCGCATCACTATCAAGGCGCATACCATCTTTTGTTAAAATAGTTAACTCAGACTTAGTGGATTCGGGTCGTTTAATTTTCGATTCAATTTTCACCGCTATATTATCTCGACTACGACCTAGTTTCGCTCTAAAGGTAGGTAAGTCTTCAATTAACACAGTAATGTGCTCTGGCATTTCTATTGGTATAACATCACCTGCTTGTAATTCCATTACTTGACTCAAGGGCAGTTCAACCTCGATAAACTTAGTATTAATGCTTACGGGTACATCCATAATTTCATCACGTAATGCTTTAGACCAACGCATATCAGTGTCTTCTTTATCACTTTGAACACCCGCATCTAATATTTCTCGAATAGGTTCGAGCATAGAGTAAGGTAAGGCAATATGAAAATCGCCACCGCCTCCATCTAATTCAATATGAAAAGAACTGATAACAACTACTTCTGTCGGACTAACAATGTTAGCCATTGCGGGGTTGACTTCGGAATCTAAATACTCAAAAGAGACATCCATGACTGGAGACCATCCTTCTTTATAGTCTTCAAAAATCAATTTCAATAACATTTGGATGATACGGCGTTCTGTTGGTGTAAACTCCCTACCTTCAATTTTTGCGTGATAACGTCCATCGCCACCAAAAAAGTTATCCACTAAAATAAAAACTAACCGAGCTTCCATGGTAATTAAAGCGGTGCCTTTTAAGGGACGAAAACGAACCATATTCAAACTGGTCGGAACAAATAAAGTATGTATATACTCACCAAATTTAATCATCTGAATACCGTTAATAGATACTTCAGCGGTGCGGCGCATCATATTAAACAAACTAATACGCATATGGCGAGCAAAACGCTCATTGACCATTTCCAATGTTGGCATACGACCACGAACAATACGATCCTGTGAAGAAAAATCATATTCAGCGGTGCCGTCTTCTCGTAGAGCGGAACTCTCAACTATCTTTTCTTCTTCAACACTATCAACGCCATGTAATAAGGCATCAATCTCGTCTTGGGATAATAAATCACTCACTCAATAGTCTCTTCTTAGTTTTCTATATAATTGTATAGTTAGCGGATATACTTAATACCA
>JBAHZW010000081.1:0-59283 GCA_037132835.1 Colwellia sp.
GCGTACGTAACGTCAGTGCATCCGCATCTTTTAATGCATTGTCTTGCTCTACCATTTCATACCGTAGATTCATATTAAGCTGAGCTTTGCCCTTCATAATGGCTTCGGCTATCGAATTTGAGGAAGAGCTAGACGAAGTAGCATTGGGTACCGCGGCTTCTGCAAAAGCAAAAGCGGAACAACTACCGGCTAAAGTCATCGATAGGTATAAAGCGATTTTATTCAAATTCATGGTTTGATTTTCCTTTATTATTCATTTTAAGTTATCCTAATTTAAGCGTATTTTAGTTTATTTCAGTTTTTTTATTTTTGATTATCTTATTTTAAATCAATAATATTAACTTTATTAACCTCACAACCTTTATATTGCATTCACACGTTTTCTTGGCATTGGCGGTGGTTGTACCGTATTAGCCGTTATGTTCTCTACCTTTCTTTGTTTCTCATGAAGGAAAGTTAATACCTCAGAACGAAGTCGATTATATTCAATATCTTTGGCAAGAGACAAACGATCGCGTGGGCGATCTAACGGCACAGCAAGAATTTCACCAATAGTCGCTGCCGGACCATTAGTCATCATGACGATACGATCAGAAAGCAAGACCGCTTCATCAACATCATGAGTGATCATAATCACCGTATTATTCAGCTCATTTTGAATTTCCATCAGAGAGTCCTGCATATGTGCTCGGGTGAGCGCATCAAGTGCACCAAAAGGTTCATCCATTAATAAAACTTCAGGCTGCATCGCCAAAGCTCGTGCAATACCAACCCTTTGCTTCATGCCGCCAGATATTTCATTAGGACGTTTATACATAGCGTGATCCATATGAACAAGCTTTAAGTTATATTCAATCCACTCTTTCATTTCACCTTTTGACATCGTTTTACCAAAAATTTCTTTCACAGCAAGTTCAACATTTTGGTAAGCCGTTAGCCAAGGTAACAACGAGTGATTTTGAAAAACAACAGCGCGCTCAGGCCCCGGTTCATTTACCTCTTTATTCTTAAGTAAAACGCCACCCTTGGTGGCTTGATAAAGTCCGGCAACAATATTAAGTACCGTTGATTTACCACAACCCGAGTGACCAATTAGCGAGATAAACTCGCCTTTATCAATTTGTAAATCTATCTCCTTCAATGCAGTATAACCGCCGGTATCGGTAGGAAACACCATATCTACTTTACTAATATTTAAAAAGACTGAAGGTGTATTTTCTTCTAATACTAATGAATTCATAATACTGTCCTTAAATGCTTGCGCTTGATTTATCCCAAGAGACTTTTCGTTGAAGTTGCAACATGATTTGGTCTAATAAAAAACCAATAAAACCAATCACAATAACCGCTGCCATAATACGTGCTAGCGAGTCTGAGCTACCATTTTGAAACTCATCCCAAACAAATTTACCCAAACCTGGATTTTGCGCCAGCATTTCTGCGGCAATCAATACCATCCAAGCGACACCAAATGACAAACGCATGCCGGTAAAAATCATAGGCACCGATGCCGGTAACACTATTTTTTGAATATGCGTAAAAGTACGTAGGCGTAACACTTTACTGACATTTAATAAGTCACTATCTATGGATGAAACCCCAATGGAAGTATTGATCACCATAGGCCACATACTACACAGGCTTACAGTGACTAACGACGTTAAAAATGATTTAGAGACCATCGGATCATCAGAGACATACAGTGCACTCACTACCATAGTCACTAGCGGTAGCCAAGCAAGCGGAGATACCGGCTTAAATATTTGTACAATAGGGTTTAAGGCCGAATTTAAACGTTTATTTAATCCCATCCAAATACCTAACGGAATGGCAATTATTGCCGCCACTAAAAAGCCGCAAGTTACCGTAACTAGGCTAGTAATTATTTGGTCAAAAAAGGTCTCCTTACCTGTATATGCTCTTATTTTAGTAACATAATCCGGATTTTTTTCCAGTTTAGCTAAATTTCGTTTCTCTTGGCGTTCAAAAAAAGCCACTGCCTTTTCTCGTTCTGTGACATGTTCGCTATAGAGTGATGAAAATTGCTTAACAACAGCACCGGGGCCGGGGAAAGTCCCCAAAGACGTATGAATACTTGCTGCTGAAATAGACCAAAAAAATAAAAATATTGTGATGCCAATCATCGGTAGCAACATTGCATTAGTCAGTTTACTGAATAGACTTTTAAAAACTTTTATTGTCTTCTCTGCCATGGTTTTTCGATTTAAACTTACGGTGGTTGAACTCATTCTTTACTCCTGCATTAAGACCAAACGGATTAAATAACCCGTTGGGTCATATTCAACGTCACTTACCTTAAAGTTTGTCGCCTTTTTTAAGACCAATCTTAAATTTTTCTAAATAGGCGTTCGGCTTATTACCGTCATAAACAATATTGTCGATAAAATGTTTTTGAGGCGCTTTAAAGCCAGTCTCTTTTGAAAAATCGGGAAACTCACTGGCTGAAAATAATTTTTCAGCAATCAGTGATTTAGCCGCTTTTTCATAAATATCAGGACGATATACTTTTGCCGCTAGCTCTTTATACCATTGGTCACTTTTATCGTCTGAAATTTGTCCCCAACGACGCATTTGTGTTAAATACCAAATAGCATCTGAATAATATGGGAAAGTCGCGTTATACCTGAAAAATACATTAAAATCAGGCACTTCTCGTATATCACCTTTTTCGTATTCAAAAGTACCCGTCATTGAGTTAGCAATAACATCGTAATCAGCACCAACATAATTTGATTGGGATAATATTTTAACGGCAGCAGGACGGTTAGCATTGTTATTCTCATCTAACCATCTAGCGGCACGAATTAAAGCACGCGTTAAACGAATGGTCGTAATAGGGTTTTCTTCTGCAAACTCAGCGCTAATACCAAAAACTTTTTCTGGGTTGTTTTTCCATATTTCATAATCAGTAACCACGGGCACACCAATGCCTTTAAAAACGGCTTGTTGGTTCCATGGTTCACCGACACAATAACCATGGATAGTACCGGCTTCCATGGTTGATGGCATTTGCGGTGGCGGCGTTACAGAAAGAAATGCCTGTGCATCAATTTGCCCTGAATTATCACCTTTATGGGGTGCATAATAACCGGGGTGTATTCCACCTGCGGCTAACCAATAACGTAACTCATAATTATGAGTCGAAACCGGAAATACCATGCCCATTTTAAAAGGTTTACCTGCTAAGGCGAGTGAATCAATAACCGGCTTTAAAGAATCGGCTTTAATAGGATGTACTGGACGACCATCAGCCATTTTAGGAATATTTGGCTTCATTTGTTTCCAAATATCGTTAGAAACGGTAATGGCATTACCGTTAAGATCCATTGAAAATGGGGTAATAATGTGTGCTTTTGTGCCGTAGCCCATAGTTGCAGCAATAGGCTGACCAGCAAGCATATGCGCACCATCTAATGTGCCATCAATCACGCCATTAAGTAATACCTTCCAGTTGGCTTGTGCTTCAATGGTCACATATAAACCTTCGTCTTCGAAATAACCGTTTTCATAGGCAATAGCAATAGGTGCCATGTCGGTTAATTTAATAAAACCAAATTTTAATTCCTCCTTTTCTGGCTCGCCAAGCGACTCGGCATGAGCAATATATGTACCTGAACAGGCAATAGCCATACTCAGGGATACACTTTTTAGGGTAGAGGTTATCGGTTTTTTCCAATTCATAATGAATTCCTTATTGGTTTAAAAACTAGCTTTTTAAATTTTCTTTATAAAATATAAATTTTTAAAGGGTAAAAAAAAATCAAAAAAAACGCCCACCAATAGTCAACCAATGAAGGTTGCTTACTGATGAGCGTCATTGCTCGTATAGTGTAAAGGCTAATGCCTTGTTAAGATCCCGCCGCATCGTTGCGGCTAGGTTTTATTCGATTGTTTTTATCGCCTTTGATAAAAACAAAGTATATTTTATCGTGTAATTTGCTTAATCACTTATTACAACATGCTTAAATCGTTTACTCAGGAACCGCTTCGCAAGCGTCATCTTCGACGTCTCAAACAGCTTTCACTATGTTTTAGACGTTGAAAGTAACTGACAAACATCAATAATATTTTTTGCAACACTTACCAATGAACGTCCTTGATCCATTGCCATTTTCCTTAAGCTATTATAAGCATCACTTTCACTTATTTGCTTTTGCTCCATAACAAGTCCTTTTGCCTTCTCAATAACCTTTCTACCCTCTAATTGAGTTTTGGTTTGTTTAAGCTCACTGCGTAACGCCTGAATCGCTTTAAAACGTTCATTGGCGACTGAAATAACCCCTTTAATCTGTTGCGGTAATACTTCACTAACGACATAAGCACTAACCCCCACTTGAATGGCATCTAGGATGACAGTGGGAGAATCATTTTCAGCAAAAATGACAATAGGTAAAGGAAACATTTGATTTATTGACGCCAGCGTTTTCAATAAAGAGCGACTAGGTAAGTCTGTCGCCAAAATAAGGATATCAGGATGACATACATCAATTTGTTCAATAAGATTAATATCAAATGAAGAGTGCTTCGTTACCTCATAACCAAAACCTAATAAGGCGCTTTTAAGTTTTGAGCTAGATTTTGGCTGCTCTTCAATTAAAAGCACAGAGAGCTTATCTTTCACTGTTTCATCTGTTTTTTTATCAAGGCTCATTTTATTGGTAACCTAACTATTATCTATGTAAAACATAATATGTTATTACAGCCAATACAAAATCTGAGCCAATATTTTTTAACGAATAATATTCAATGACTTACAATGCGTAGCTGTTATAACTATCATTATATTCATAGTCATTTGCACCAAGATAGTCAAAGAGCTTTTTATGATGCACAGTTAAAGTACCTAGATAAGTGAGTAATGCTTTAATAAAAGCGATAGACGTTGCTATATTGCTATTTATTATAGGTAAGCTTTGATTTATAGGTATAACAATAAAAACAAGGCATAATCTCTGAAAATACCAAAGACTAATATGGCCATCATCGTACCTTAAAACGGCCCTCCCTCACATTTAAAAGGGAGCCATTTTATAAAAACAAAGTGGAAAAAAGTGGGACATCCAGTGCGCCGAGCTAAATCGGTAGAAGATTGGAGGTGTAATCCCTCTGCTTGGTAAGACTTAGCAAGTTGCCAAGACCCCGACTCATGGGCTTTGCATCGTAAGGTGTCGAATTATACCAGTTTCATTAAATTAGTTCCCACTCAGAGCTTGTCAGTGCTTTGAGAATAAAGTGAATTTTTTTGTGTATAGTCACTCTATATTAAAGGAATGCGTTGACAGAGGAAGTTATAGGCCGAGTATTGAGCTGCGAAATAATCGTCAAGTGTGCTGACCTTGTTGGGTGAGGGGGAAGGCAATATGACTAGATAACGTTATACCAATCCACGGTAAGGCAAGTTATCTCGCAACGCTTCGCAGTCATAGACCTTGTGCATGTAATGATGTCTTTTATGCGGAACTCGGGAGATCCAATGAATATAGCTAAGTGGAAGTCAGACAAACTCATAGTAGTGAATAAGCAATCGAACAAAGCTTTGATAATATCAGGTGGCGGAGAATGTGGAGCGAAGGGGTATGACATAGAGAAAGTTATTCAGCAGGAGTAAGCCCATGATACAGAGCTTGGAAGAATTGCTACCTCGACTGGATAGACTAGGGCAAGCAGCAAAGCGAAATAAATCGCTAAAGTTCAGTAATTTGATGCACCATATTAGCCTTCTTTTATGGCGTTGTTGATCAAATCAATTTAAAGCGAATCTTAGCCTATTTAGGTTGATCTTTATGCTATTGCCTTTCTTTCAGGCATACCGAGCACAGCATTGAGTATTTTAACATTCGCCAACGCCTCGTTAATTTGCGCGTTGTAACAGCGAAGCGATAATGTGCCGCTGGTTAATGTTTTGTAGCGAAACATAGCCGTTTCGGACAGCGACCGTTTATGATAACCATTCTCTATTTTCCACTGTGCTAGTGTCTCTGTTTTTAATGCCTGTACTGCTTCATTTCTCGCATGCCCGTCCTCCCATAGTACCGCACTCTTTCTAGGGGGTATGAGCGCCTTTATCTTTTTTTGTTTAAGTACTTGGTTGCATTCTCTAGTGTCGTATGCGCCATCCGCCGATATTTCTGATATTTCTCTGTCAGCACGATAGAGTAACTCAGGTAAGACTTCAAAATCACCCACATTAACCTGTGTGATTTCTGCTTCAATTATTTCATGACTCTCTACATCGACCACCAAGTGTCGCTTTCGGCGTTTTTCAGCGCCCTATTTTTCAACCATCCATTCACCATCACCAAAGACTTTTAACCTCGTATAATCTATTGCTATATGACGTATTGGTTTGTTTGATTTTTTACAATAATTGATTTTAACATTTTTTGCTCTTTTGCTAATACTTGAGTCATTGGGACTACGTAGCGGTACATCCATCAAGGTAAATATTGAGTCAATAAAGCCTTGTAGTGCACGTAAGGGTAGGGTAAAGAAAATAAGGCTTTAACAACCAGCGCGGTTTCAATGGCAACCTCTGAGAACTCGAAACCTCGTCCACGCCGACCATGGTGTTGGCTGCAATGCCACGCATCAATGGCTGAATCATCAATCCAGAAAGTTATTGCACCTCGTTTAATGAGTGCTTGGTTGTATTGCGACTAATGGGTTATTTTATTCTTCGCCTTTCCCATCAGATAACGCTTTTTTATTGAGTGTTAAATGATCTGATCGGTAATTTGATGAAAGGTTCAATTATTTAGTCAACGACACCTTTTTCAATCTCTGCTTTTTATTAATGCATTTTGATTAGTGTTTAAAGTTATTATATTTCAAAATAATTACAAAACACTTTATACAGTTCCGTGCCTTGGTTAACACTTGCTGAAGCAAAGTGTAAAATAGGAATAACCTTTTGTTCAAGTGATACGTAATGCAATGCTTCACCATCACCATAATTATCCATTCTCAAAATCCGCGCCAGCGGCTCGCCAGCAGCTAAAGGCTGTCCAAATTCAGCAAGGTAATCAACCATACCACCCATTGGTGAATGTAAGGTTTTATAGTCTTTAAGGTAACAGGCGTAACGTGTCATGACTTGCGGTTGATATTCACTTCCGCCAATCACTCCTTGGAATTGTAAATACGTTAACAAATTCATGGCATCGTGTTTGGCAACGTCTAAATCGATTTGTTCTTGCGAGCCCAGTTCAACGGTGAAGCTTTCCTTTTTAAAAGCCCCTTGCCCCATAGTAAACTCTCGCCCTAATACACTGAAAGCTTGCTGCAAGCTCCACCATGGACAAAAGGTTGCTTCATCCATAGCGCCATCAAAATCATTAGGAATAAGTAAGGTATGCTCTATATTGAAATATTTAGCACTCGATTGGGCATATTCAGGACAATACAAATGCTTACTCGAAATAGGACCTGTATGTAGATCTAACACAATATCGGCTTGGTAGGCGAGACGTTGTAGCTGATAAGCAATACGTTGCCCTGTCGTTAAACCCCAGATGCTTTGTTTTAGTTTCTCTTCAATTTGTGCGGTAAGTAACTGCTCAAAGTTACGCTTAATTTCTGCTTCACTGGCATCAACATTATTTTTCGCGAAAGGCTCAATGATACTCGGATCAAAGTGATACATGCGATTCCAGTTTACCCCAGTGATGGGATCAAATCGTCCTAAGGTATACTCACCATTTTTATGATTACAAGCGACTGGGTTTGCATAAGGAACCAAGGTTATATTAGCGTTTAAATTGCACTGTTGTAGCAGTTCAAGCAATTGGAAAATAACCGCATTGCCTTGTACCTCGGCACCATGCATATTTGCCTGTATATAAACATTTTGGCCAGTATTCTTTTTGGGTTTGAAGGAATAAACCGGCACCGTTAGCTTGGCACCACTGGCCATTTCGCCCACTGACATAATGTCTTTAGTAAAAGTATTCATGCAATTTCATCTCATTTTTGTTCGTTCTTACTTACTTATCACTTAGTTAAGCTAAATAAGATGAAGCAGACTGTGCCACTCTTACTTGTATCAGTTTACCCTCTTGAAAAACATATTCAGCGGCTAATTCATGACAGAGGAAAAATGGCATACTTTCAGTAAAACCGTAAGCGCCACAATAGCCAAAAATTAATTGTTCACCCACAGCAATGTCCGAGGGTAAGGGTAAATGACCTAATTTATCCATGCTAGTACAGAGTGGACCATGTATATCAAAACGCTGCATAGCAGAACCCTGTTCCGTAAAATCTTTTCGCAAGATACGTACAGGAAAAGGTTGATCGGTAATAGCAGGACGTATTAAGTGGTTTATACCTGCGGCAAGCACCAGTTGCTCTTGCCCGTAATTCACTTTTCTATCAACCACAGGCACAACGTAAAAGCCACACTCAGCAACAGCAAAACGGCCTAGCTCAAGCCATAACTCTTTGACTCCAGCTTTTGCTTTAATAACGGCTAAATCATCAATAATTTTAGCCCAAGATAACGACTTACCTTCTTCTAAGTAATCGATACCTAAACCACCACCTAAATCGAGTATTTCAAGCGTCATACCTATACTGTCGGCTAGATTTGTTAAGGGCGCGACCATTTGCGACCATAATGAAAACATTTTTTCATTACTGAGCATATTACCCCATTGAAAAATATGTAACCCACAAAGATTTAAGGCAGAATAATCATCAACATGAATACTCTGCCACTCGGCTACGGATAGACCAAATGGCGTTAAGCTATTACCGCCAAGTGGGTTTTTTTCACCTTCTTGCCACTGCAATTGTACTCGAAGCAACACTTGCGGTTTTTCAACATCACTTGCTGACGTTTGCTGTTCAAGCATGACTTCATTAAGCCATTTAAGTTGGTTTAAGCTCTCTGCTACAAAGGTTTTTACGCCCAACGCAACAAAAGCAGCCAGTTGTTTTTTCGACTTTGCGGGTCCAGTATTTAATATACAGCTAGGATCAATGCCTTGTGCCAACACTTGTGCTAACTCGCCAGTACTCGCCACATCAAAATTAAAACCTTCACTATCTAACGTTTGAATTATTTTTGACAACGGGTTAGCTTTCACGGCAAACCACAATTTAATCACATCTTGCTGCTGCAAAACCGCTAAATGCGCTTTAAGGGCATCAAGTTGATAAACAAAATAACCATTTTCATCTTCAGGTGACTGATGTTGAACTAAGGCATTTTCAATACGGGTGTCAAACCAAGTGGATTTAGGCATGGGAGTTTCTTTTAAGTTTCTTTAGCGATTCTTTATAACTTTCTTGAAAGCTTTAAATGAGAGGTAATTATATCAGGGGTAAAGAACATCTAAGCCGTATGGCTCAAATTAAAGGAAAAAGCACGGAGTTGATGACTATCAATGAGTACTTTTGACGCAGTAAGTTGAGCTTTACGGCAACGAGGTTATTACCCCCTAACTATTATCTTAGAATTGATTCTAATTCTAGTGACGCATCACTCTGTTCATCACGGTATTTAACGATTAATGCACAGGCCATATTTAAACCTTGTGCTTGTGCCCACTCTCCTTTTACGGGACGAGTACCAGGCACAACAACAGCGCGTTCAGGAATTTCAGCCCCTTTTTCACGCATCACTTGGTTGACACAATCATAGACAGGAACTGATTTAGAAAGCGATACACCCGGCGCTAACACCGCACCTTTCTTAACCACAATACCTTCAACGATAACAACACCAGCACTTAAAAAAGCATCATCTTCGATAATAACAGGACTAGCACCTACCGGCTCTAATACGCCACCAATTTGAACGGCTGCTGATACATGAACATTTTTACCTACTTGTGCACAAGAGCCAATTAACGCATGGCTATCAACCATAGTGCCCGTGTCAACAAATGCCCCTACATTAATATAAGCAGGTGGCATAATAATGACGCCTTTAGCAACATGAGCACCCGCTCGTACGGATGAACCACCGGGAACAAGACGGACACCGTCTTCGGGTGAAAATTGGCGTGCTGGTAAATTGTCTTTATCAACAAAACCTTGGTAGTTATCACCAAATGCAATATTTTTACCTGCTTTAAAGGCAGCTAAGATACCCTGTTTAACTTCTACGTTGGCATGCCAGTTGCCCGCTTCATCTTGATTTGCTGCACGTAAAGTGCCTGCTTCTAACTGCGCTATTACATCTTGCCAGTTCATTTTAGCTCCGTTTATCTAATAAGATTCTATAAAAAATGAGGATAAAATTTTATCACCGCCGTGCTGTAAGCTCGACTAATGAATAAAACTCAATACTTGGTGTGAAGCACTGGACAATGACAACGAAGAGCGTAATACCAGTGAAACTAATATTAAGGCTAATTTTATGCAAAACCAGAAGCTCCCCACCTAAACAACCAATACGGTTATTGAATAAAGTGACAGTTGTTGGGATTCAGCCCACTATTTTATACCTGTCTATGACCATATAAAATCAACAACCGATAAACAACTAACCAAATAGCAGTTTACCTCGGCATTAATCCCCCTCATTACCGTATACAGTGTTTGATCTCTGCTTTTGAGTGTATCAAAACAACGGTAATTACCTGGTTAACGCTCCTCTTCTAGCCCTCTTCACTTTAGCGCTTGGTCTATCAAAAACTAAAGCTGAGTTAGGGCGAGCGCTATTTAAGCATTTATTTGACTTAGGTACAATTGATACCCATTAAATAACCCTATTCGCTTATACTTATTTACCGTAGAATATAACCTTTATTCTTTCTTTTCATCATGCCTTATGTCTTTGTCAAATCCTAGCCAAGTATTATTACGTAACAGTGAATTACTTATCGCCGAAGAACCCTTATTTATCAACTTACCTGAGGATGGCTTCATTGATGCCTACTGGTCATTTCACCAGCCAAAAAACACTCACTGTTTAAATACCAATTTTATTGATCATGAAGCCATTATTAATAAGCATGGTGATAACGTCAAGGCAACTTTTTCAAGTATTTATCAAACAAAAACCTGTCATGATCTGGTAGTAATCGCCTTCCCTAAAAGCAAGGCAGAGCTAAATTTCACTCTGGCTATGATTGCGCATTGTATCAATGAGACAACGAAAATATTATTAGTAGGTGAGAAAAAAGGCGGCATTCAGTCCGCAGAGAAATTAACCCGCAACCTATTATCCTGTTGTCAGAAAGTAGACGCGGCACGACATTGCTTGCTTTTTTTCGGTTTATTTCAGCCAGCAAAATTAGCCGATGTTTTCAACTTGCAAGATTGGTTTAAGCATTATCAAATGTCTGTCGACGGGGTTGCACTCACAATCGCTTCTCTTCCTGGGGTATTCAGCCAACAGAAACTTGATATTGGCACCGCTTTATTACTGAGAAACTTACCTGAAAACTTAGCAGGAAAAGTACTTGATTTTGGTTGTGGGGCTGGTGTGATCAGTTGTTTTATTGGAAAGAAATTCACTGGTACTGAGTTATCTTTACTTGATGTGAGTGCCTTGGCGTTAACTTCTGCAAAAGAGAGCTTAGCTTTAAACGGCTTATCGGGCAAAGTGTTCCCTTCAAATTGTTTGTCTCATGTTACCGAACAATACCAGTACGTTGTTTCAAACCCTCCTTTTCATCAAGGTATTAAAACACATTATCAAGCAAGTGAGGATTTTTTAACCGGAATTAAAAAAAACCTTAATAAGCAAGGAAGTATCACCATAGTCGCTAACAGTTTCTTACGTTATCAGCCCATTATGCAAGCACATATCGGGTATACTCGTATAATAACCAAGGAAAAAGGCTTTACCATTTATCTAGCTCAACTACTATCAAAGTAAGTAACATCTATCTTTTAAGAGCTATGAAAGAAACAAGACATACCACTTCACTCCATAGTCAGTTAGTCCGAACCATAATGGCAACAAGTACTATCATCATACTTATTGCTTTTGCAGTGATAATTTATATGGTTGATAAGCAAGCGAATAAACTGCTTGCTAATGAAACGCGCGCATGGGCAAATTTATTAGCAAAAAGTAGTAGTCCCTTTTTACAAAAAAATAATGACCAGATTAAACTGAAAGCTCTGCTTAAAAACTTAGTGACAACGCCATTAATTAATTATATTCATGTCTATCGCCTTAACGAAGATGGCAGTATTGAGTACTTCAGCAGTTATAACCGAAACCTTAACTTTCCCCCGATTAGTGATAAAATTGCTGAAATATCTCAACTAACTCATGTCAACTATCAAAAGAACACCCTAGAATTGATAATTAAAATAACGCAAGGGCAACGTACCATAGGATATTTATTTATCCAAACTAACCTACTTGAAAAGCAAGCGTTCCGTAATAAGTTAATTTATTGTATGCTCGCTTTTCTGTTATTAGCGCTTATTATTTCTTTTAGTGTTGCACAATCCCTGTTCAACAAAATACATCAACCTTTAGCAAGTTTAGTTGATGAAATAGGGGAAATATCGCAAAGTAGAAATTATCAAACGCAATTAAATAAATTACCTTTGAAGGAACTTGATCACTTAACTAAAAATATTAATGTATTAATACTCCGGTTTGACAAACACATAAATAATTTACGCGAAGACCATCAGCATATCCAAACTAAAAATCAAGCACTAGAGGAGAGGTTAAATTCCAGAACCGATGCCTTAAAAGAATCTAATCAAGAATTACTCTCCACCTTAGAAAAGCTTCATGAATTTCAAGCACAATTAGTCGAAACAGAAAAAATGGCGTGCCTTGGAGATATGGTCGCGGGCATTGCCCACGAAATAAATACGCCAATAGGCTTGGGTGTCACCGCCTCTAGTTTGCTGTCTGATAAATTAAACGAAATAAAAACGGCTTTTGAAGATAAAACCTTGAGATCGAGTCAATTAAAAAAATTCTTAAACAATAGTGATGAAAGTATCGCAATAATATTCCGTAATTTAGAGCGAGCGGCCAAATTAATCTCCAGTTTTAAGCAAGTAGCCGTAGATCAATCGAGTGCTGAGAGTAGAATTTTTAATGTCCGTGGTCTTATCGATGAAGTTTTATTAACGCTTTCGGCAAAAATAGAATCTGCCAATGTTGACCTTGCAATTAATTGCCCAGAAGATCTCTTTATCAAGAGTAAACCTGGTCCCATCAGCCAGATATTGATAAATCTCATTCTTAATTCTATTTATCACGGTTTTGATGAGCTAAAACATGGTACTATTAACATCAACATAATGAATTTAAGTGACCAACTGCATATAAATTACTGTGATGATGGGGTTGGTGTTAAAGAGTCTATGAAAGCAAGAATTTTCGAGCCCTTCACCACAACCAAACGAGGCAGTGGCGGTAGTGGCTTAGGTATGCATCTAGTCTTTAATTTAGTCACTCAAGCATTAGGTGGTTATATCAACCTTGAACATGAATATAAAGGGGGGGTAAGTTTTAATATCACCTTTCCGGTAGAAATCAGCAACAACTTTATGAAATAAATAGTTTTAGTCGTTGTTTTTTAATTTTTACTTGACTAAATAGTTAAATAAAAGTAAATAATAAATATATCACTCGTTATAATAATCGAACCATCATTTAATTTTAGGTAAATTCCAATATGCAAATACATCAAGTCTTAGTTGTCGAAGATGAAGAGGTCACTCGCTTTAACTTACGGAGTTTATTTGAAGCTGAAGGTTACATTGTTTTCGAAGCTATTGATGGCGAGAGTATGATTGAGCAACTTAAACTAAACACCATCAACCTTGTTATTATGGATATTAATTTACCTGGAAAAAATGGCTTGCTATTAGCGCGGGAATTAACAGCAAACAAAGATTTAGGCTTAATTTTTCTCACTGGAAGAGATAGCGATATTGATAAGATTCTCGGTTTAGAGATTGGTGCTGATGATTATTTAACCAAGCCTTTTAATCCACGTGAGCTAACAATTAGAGCACGTAATATCTTAAGCCGTATTGGTCAAAAGAGTGCTGAACCGGTACAAAGTGTCATCAGCTTCAACCAATGGACTTTGGATAGTAATTCCCGACAGATGACTAGCCCAGAAGGTGAGGTCATTGCCATTCCGCGCGGTGAATATAGGGCCTTAAATTTACTGATAAAAAATGCGGGGAAAATAATCACTCGCCAAGAGCTTATTAAAGAGATGACGGGTAGAGACTTACGTACTAATGACCGTACTGTAGATGTTACCATAAGACGTTTACGCAAACATTTTGAGTTAAACCTAAACACACCAGAGCTGATTAATACCATTCATGGTGAGGGCTATCGCTTTGTCGGCACCCTAGATTAATAGACTTGAGCAGTACGAATATAAAGCGGCTTAGCTCAAGCCTAATCAACAATGAATAAATACACCCTACTTACTTGCCAACCAATTTTTAAAGGCAAGTAATGCTTGTCGATTCGATAGCCTTAACTCAGTTAATAAAATCGCTTTCTCTTCTTTAGGCGCATCAGTGTGTTCTAATAACTGCAACTGTTTATGTAATTGCACCATGCCTATACTTGCGGTAGCGCCTTTCATTTTATGACAATGCTCTTGCCAATCAGGTTTAGAATCATTGCGTTGAGCACTTTCAATATCATTAAGATATATTTCAACTTGCTGAGCATACAAAGTAAGCATTTGTTCAACGATAGCTTTGCCTAATCGTCCTAAGTAGTCTTCAAGCAGTGTCAAATCTAAATAATGATTCGATTGTTCAATTTCCACAGACACACCTTAATTGTTAATGATTATACATTCTATAATTATATTACCGCAGTAATACCCAGCAGTAATACCCATTGGACTAATTTATTGATCCGTTTAGTATAATACCATTAATTCCATTAAATTATTGCTCACTTTTTCGGATTAAAATACCTCATAATTCTGTTGTTCTCAATCTTCATAGCGAACGATAAGGGAAGAAACTTAGTGGAATTGATATAATATACCCGTAATCAATCAAAGTGCACTCTGCAACCGTCATCTTGATTGATAATGAGTATAGACATCAAAAAAATTCACTAAAAATAGCAAAAAAGCATAACAAAGCTATCTTTTTTATCTATAGAGCAACAACAATAATGATTACCATTAAAAAATAAGCTAGAATGTGCGCCCTTATATCTACTCTTCGTCTATATTGAAATAAATGTCGGAGATCAGTTAATATTATTGTTTTTAAAGTGGGGTCGAGATGACGAGATCAATGCCAGATATCGCCAATCATACAACAGCTCAAACCGAAGGTACTCTTGACTGGGTAGGCATGAGTAACATTGAAATTCCTATTTTGGTCGCTTCAAAAGGTCAAGGCGACCGTATGGTATCGGCTCATGTTGATGCCTTTGTGAACTTAAATGACGCTCAAGCTAAAGGCATTCATATGTCACGCCTTTATTTACTGATTGATGAGCTATCGACCAGTAATGTACTTAATTATCCCAGCCTAGTTAACTTACTTGATGGTTTTATTAGTAGTCATCAAGACTTGAGTGATCGAGCTAAAGTACAGTTTAACTTTGAATATCACTTACGTAGAAAATCATTAATCAGTGGTAAAGAAGGTTGGAAGGCTTATCCTGTTAGCATTACCGGCGAACTCAATAAAGGCTTGCTCGCTATTGAGCTCGCTATTGATGTTCCATACTCTTCAACCTGCCCGTGTTCTGCCGCACTCGCTAGGCAGCTAATTCAAAAAGCCTTTAATGATAAGTTTGCACAACAAAAAGACTTCGTAATAGCGGACGTTCATAACTGGCTTGGTAGCACACAGGGTATTGTAGCAACGCCACACTCACAGCGCTCTGTTGCAGAAGTAAAAGTAAAGCTAAATAAAAGTGTGAGAGACTTCCCTATTACTGAATTAGTAAACCTCATTGAAAATGCTTTAAAAACGCCCGTTCAAGCAGCGGTAAAGCGTGAAGATGAACAGGAATTTGCCCGCCTTAACGCACAAAACCTCATGTTTTGTGAGGATGCCGCACGTCGTTTACAGCACAGCATCAACCAAACGAGTCATTTTGATGATTTTTGGCTCCGCATTAATCACCTAGAATCTCTTCATGCTCATGATGCTGTTAGCGTAACAACAAAAGGTATTAAAGGGGGTTATCAGCCTTAACCCCCCTTTTATATACTTAAAGCCAATAGTGCATCCCTATTGGCTTACTATAGCTATAATGGATTATACTTATGAGTCAAAGTGTCCATGTATACCAAAGAGCACATTTAAAAGCTTTAAACACAATAGCGTTAACACATTGCATAACAAATGCATACAAATCCAATCCCCCTATTGCCTACGGTGTAATTTCATTTCAAAATAAATCGATCAATGAAAGGAGTAATCTCTTTTAAAAACAAATGAATATAAATATCTGTGGCGTTACTCGTTACAAACTGATACCAAAAACAAGTTAATAGCTAACAATAATGCTATTTAAATTGACCTAGATCAAATAAATGAGTAATGTTGACTATTCCGCTTACTTAGATGGATGGGTTATTTATGCATTTTTTCCTCATAATTATTCTCCTTATAGCTATCCAGTAAGTAAGTTGCCTTATTATTAGGAGAAAAGAATGCAACTTTATGATCATAGTGTCCAAAAAGATAACTGTGGCTTCGGCTTAATTGCCCACCAACATGGGGAAACTAGCCACAAACTAATTAAGACCGCTATTTCAGCGCTAGATCGCATGCAACATCGTGGCGGTATTGCTGCTGATGGTAAAACCGGTGATGGTTGTGGCTTATTATTGCAAAAGCCAGATAGCTTCTTTCGCGCTATCGCTGAAGATAATGGCTGGAAGCTAGGTAAAAAATATGCTGTCGGCATGGTTTTTTTAAACCCTGACCCTGTCGCTGCGGCCCTGTCAAAAAAAGTATTGGAAGAAGAGTTTGCGAACGAAAGTTTAACACTTATTGGTTGGCGTACAGTGCCAATCAATACTGCTGTTCTTGGTGACGCCGCGATAGCTAACATGCCCGTCCTTGAACAAGTATTTGTCGATGCTCCTCCCGGCTGGCTTAACCGCGATTTAGAACGTCGCTTATACATGGCACGTCGTCGTGCAGAAAAACGTATTAATGATGATGTATTTTACATTGCGAGCTTATCTTGTTTGGTAACCATCTATAAAGGCTTAATGATGCCTAAAGATCTCGCCAACTTTTATTTAGATTTAGCCGATATACGTATGCAGAGCGCCATTTGTGTTTTCCATCAACGCTTTTCAACCAATACCTCACCTCAATGGCATTTAGCGCAACCGTTTCGTTATCTAGCCCATAATGGCGAAATTAATACCATTAAAGGTAACCGTCAGTGGAGTCGTGCCCGAACTTACCGCTTTAAGTCCCCCTTATTACCCGATTTACAAGATGCGGCCCCTTTTGTTGGACAAACAGGCTCAGATTCATCCTCACTCGATAACATGTTAGAGCTATTTCTAGCGGGTGGTATGGATTTATACCGTGCGATGCGGTTATTAATGCCACCTGCTTGGCAAAATAGCCCGTTAATGGATGATGATTTACGGGCATTTTATGAGTTTAACTCTATGCATATGGAGCCCTGGGATGGCCCAGCTGGCGTGGTAATGACCAATGGGCGCTATGTTGCCTGCAACTTAGATAGAAATGGCTTACGCCCAGCCCGTTATGTTATTACCCGTAATGGCTTTATTACCCTAGCCTCTGAAGTGGGGATTTGGGATTATAGTGAAGATGAAGTTATCCATAAAGGCCGTGTCGGCCCAGGTGAAATGCTTGCTCTTGATACTTATACGGGGCAATTGTTTAATTCAACTGACATCGATAATGACTTAAAAGAACGCCACCCATACCGTGAATGGTTAGATAAAAATATCCGTCGTTTAGTGCCTTTCGAGGAATTAGCCGCAAACAAAATTGGTGTACATGCATTCTCTACTGAAGAAATGAATCAGTACCACAAGATGTTTAATTACAGCTATGAAGAAATTCAGCAAGTGATCAGAACATTAGCTGAAAATGGTCAAGAAGCAACGGGGTCAATGGGTGATGACACGCCAATGGCTGTTCTTTCTAGCCAACCACGGACCTTATATGATTATTTCCGTCAACAATTTGCGCAAGTAACCAATCCACCGATTGATCCTTTACGTGAACGTTATGTTATGTCATTAGACACCTGTATTGGTCGTGAGCATAATGTCTTTAACGAAACTTCGGGCCATGCTTATCGTATCGCATTTTCAACACCTATACTCATGTATACGGGTTTGCAACAATTACGCGAATTAGATCCCGAGCATTATCGCTCTGACACACTGACATTGAATTATGATCCTGAGGAAGGTTTAGAAGATGCTATCAAGCGTTTATGTGATGAAGTTCAAGACTTAGTTCGTCATAACAATACCGTTATTTTAGTGCTTTCCGATAGAAATATTCAAAAGGACTGCTTGGTTATCCCTGCGGCGATGGCAGTAGGTGCAGTACACACTCGTCTGGTCGATCAACAACTGCGTTGTGATTCAAATATAATTGTTGAAACAGCCTCAGTGCGTGATTCTCATCAATTTGCCGTCTTGCTTGGCTTAGGCGCTACCGCTATCTATCCCTACTTAGCCTTTGAAACCATTGAACGACTTGTAGCACAAGGGCAAATTAAGTTGAGTCCGCGCGATGCGGTTGTTAATTATCGAGATGGCATTAATAAAGGTCTATTAAAGATATTGTCTAAAATGGGCATTTCTACCATTGCAAGTTATCGTTGTGCCGGCTTATTTGAAGTGATTGGCTTAGATGAAAACATAATGAAATTATGTTTTAACAACATACCTAGCCGCATCAAAGGTGCTAACTTTACTGATATTGAGCAAGACAACATCAACCTTGCCCGAAAAGCATTTTTACCGCATCAAAAAATGAGTCATGGCGGTTTATTAAAATACGTACACGGTGGTGAATATCATGCTTATAATCCCGATGTCGTCAATTACTTACAGCGTGCAGTACAAAAAGGTGATTATGCCGATTACCGTCAATTCGCCGATGAAGTCAATGGCCGCCCCATTACGACATTACGCGACTTATTAAAACTTAAAGATGATTGTGATGCCATTGAACTTGAGCAAGTCGAACCTGAAAGTGACCTATTTAAGCGCTTTGATAGTGCCGCTATGTCCATTGGTGCTTTAAGCCCTGAAGCGCATGAAGCATTAGCCATTGCGATGAACCGTTTAGGCGGTAGCTCTAACTCAGGCGAAGGTGGTGAAGATCAACGTCGCTTTGGTACGGTGAAAAATTCACGAATAAAACAAGTTGCCTCTGGCCGTTTTGGCGTAACCCCACATTACTTGGTCAATGCCGACGTACTACAGATTAAAGTAGCACAAGGGGCAAAACCCGGTGAAGGTGGTCAATTACCCGGTGATAAAGTATCACCGTTAATCGCTAAATTACGTTATTCTGTGCCTGGTGTAACCTTGATCTCACCGCCGCCACATCATGATATTTATTCCATTGAAGATTTAGCCCAACTAATTTTCGATTTAAAACAAGTGAACCCGCAAGCTGTTATTTCGGTGAAACTAGTCTCTGGTCCCGGTGTGGGAACCATTGCTGCGGGTGTTGCCAAGGCTTATGCTGATTTCATTACTATCTCAGGTTATGACGGCGGCACTGCTGCGAGTCCATTAACCTCAGTAAAATATGCGGGTTGCCCATGGGAGTTAGGCTTAGCTGAAGCGCATCAAGCGCTTGTCACCAATGGCTTACGTCATAAGGTGCGCCTACAAGTAGATGGCGGTTTAAAAACTGGCGTTGATATTGTTAAAGCCGCTATTTTAGGCGCTGAGAGCTTTGGCTTTGGTACTGCGCCTATGATTGCTTTAGGGTGTAAATATTTAAGAATTTGTCATTTAAATAACTGTGCCACGGGTGTTGCTACCCAAGATCAAGTTTTGCGTGATGAATTTTTCAAAGGCTTGCCCGAACAAGTAATGAATTACTTTAAATTTATTGCCCGTGATGTGCGTGAAATCCTCGCAAAACTCGGTGTAGAAAGCCTCACAGCTATTATTGGGCGTACTGATTTATTAAGCCAAATTAGCGGTATTAGCGCTAAACAACAAAAATTAGATTTATCAGCCATTATTGCTCCGGTAATCGCTGGTGATAATACCGCGCTTTATAAAACAGAAGAAAACAATCCGTTTGATAAAGGCACATTGAACAAGGAAATTTTAGCCCTCACCGCTGATGCGGTAGCACATGGCAAGGGCGGCGAGTTCCACTTTAATGTACAAAATACCGATCGTTCTGTCGGTGCTATGTTATCGGGTGAGATTGCCCGTCATTATGGTGACCAAGGTATGGCAACCAAACCAATCACTATACATTTATCAGGCACCGCTGGACAAAGTTTTGGAGTTTGGAATGCGGGTGGTCTCAATATGACCTTAACTGGCGATGCCAACGATTATGTAGGTAAAGGCATGGCGGGTGGTAAACTCACCATTATGTCACCAAAAGGTGTGGAATATCTAAGCCACAAAACACCGATTATGGGTAATACCTGTTTGTATGGCGCAACTGGCGGTAAATTATTCGCAAGTGGTTGTGCGGGTGAACGTTTTGCAGTTCGTAACTCAGGCTGTCATGCGGTCGTTGAAGGTGCTGGCGACCATGCTTGTGAATACATGACTGGAGGTATAGTAACCATAATAGGGGATGTCGGCATTAACTTTGGCGCGGGTATGACCGGTGGTTTTGCTTATGTATTAGATGAACGTCGTGATTTAGATGTACGTCTGAATACCGAATCAATCGAAATGTTAGCGGTGGATGACTTAGCCATTCATCAAGAACATTTACGTGGCATCATCAACCAGCACTTTGAAGAAACGGGCAGTTTACGAGCACAAGAAATATTAGCCGACTTTGATAAGTTTTCATCCTTATTTAAGTTAATTAAACCAACAGCTACCGATATTAAAACCTTATTAGGTCATCGTAGTCGTTCATCTGCAGAACTTCGCGTTCTGACCAACTAGTAGCAACTCAATGCTAGCGAACTGCGCGAATTAGGAAGAAACAGATATGAGCAAAAATGTTTATCAATTTATTGACGTTAAACGTATTGATCCTCCTAAAATGGAAATCAATAAACGTAAGATAAATTTTGTTGAAATATACCAACCGTTAGGACAAGACCAAAGTGCCGGGCAAGCAGATCGCTGTTTAGATTGTGGCAATCCCTATTGTGAATGGAAATGTCCCGTACATAACTACATTCCACAATGGTTAGAATTGGTCACTGAAGGTCGAATTTTTGAAGCAGCTGATTTATGCCATGAGACCAATAGCTTGCCTGAAATGTGTGGCCGAGTTTGCCCACAAGACAAATTATGTGAAGGCTCTTGTACTCTGGATGCTGATTTTGGTGCCGTCACCATAGGTAATATCGAAAAGTTCATTACCGATACCGCTTTTGCTCAAGGTTGGAAACCTGATTTATCCGGGGTGATTAAACTAGGTAAACGTGTTGCTATTATTGGCGCTGGCCCTGCGGGCCTTTCTTGTGCAGATGTATTAACCCGCAATGGTATTGATGCCATAGTGTACGATCGCCACTCACAAATAGGTGGTTTATTAACCTTTGGTATTCCTTCTTTTAAATTAGAAAAAGAAGTCATTCAAACTCGCCGTGAAATATTCGAAGGCATGGGCATTGAATTTCGTTTGAATGTTAATGTGGGGGTTGATATTTGTTTCGAGCAACTAAGCCAAGAATACGACGCAGTATTTTTAGGCTTAGGCACTTATACCGATATGACCGGCGGTTTTGAGCATGAAGGTGCTATTGGTGTTTATAGCGCGTTAGATTTTCTTATTGGCAATACTCAAAAACTAATGGGCATCACTGAAAATGCTAAACAATACGTTGATTTTAAAGATCAAAAAGTTATTGTACTGGGTGGTGGTGATACGGCGATGGATTGTGTACGCACGTCAATACGCCAAGGTGCTACCACAGTCACCTGTGCTTATCGTCGTGATGAAGCCAACATGCCTGGGTCACCGCGTGAAGTACAAAATGCTAAAGAAGAAGGCGTTAACTTTGAGTTTAATATTCAACCCTTAGATATTGCCACCGATGATAGCGGCAAAACACTTGGTGTTAAGTTTGTAAAAACTCAGCTAGGTGAAGCCGATGTTAATGGCAGGCGCAGTCCAGAGCCTATTGCAGGCTCTGAATTCATCATGGCAGCCGATGCCGTTGTTATTGCTTTTGGTTTTTTACCGAGCCCACCAAAGTGGATGATAGATGCAGGTGTTGAACTTGACGCTCGTGGCCGTGTTGTTGCCGTAGAAAACAGTGATTTTTCTTTACAAACAAGTAAACAAAACATTTTTGCTGGTGGCGATATGGTACTTGGCTCAGATTTAGTGGTTACCGCTGTCGCTCAGGGTCGTAAAGCAGCGATGGGCATATTAGATTACGTGACTAGCTAATTATTATATTATTCCGTATAAAGAAGTTATCACTTAGAACTGAATGGGGACGTTAGAACAAATTGTATTATACCAATACCGAACAAAAAGAAGCTGCCAGTGAAGAATGGGCAGCTTTTTTATGACTTACTTTATCACTCATTGACCCAGGCGTTCGTACACACAAAAATCTAACGGATAAATATTCTTTTCATCACGCTCACGCACTTCACTGGCAACCTTCTGCCAGCTACCATCATCATAATCAGGAAATTGAGTATCGCCCTCAATAGTGGCCTTTATATGTGTGATATAAAGCCTTTGTGCAGCGGGTAGACAATGTTTATAGATAGCACCACCGCCAATAACCATAATTTCGTCAACCGCTTCACCACCCGCTGAGCCATCAACTAAGGCAATAGCCTCTGCCACTGAGGTTACCGTATCAACCGCCTCTGCCCCCTTTCCTTGTGGTAGATAACCTTCATTGCGAGAAATCACTATATTACGACGCCCAGGTAATGGTCGTCCAATTGATTCATAGGTTTTTCGCCCCATAATTATGGGCTTACCTAAGGTTGTTTTTTTGAAATAGGCTAAATCTGCAGGCAGGTGCCAAGGCATATCATTGTCTTTGCCAATGATATTATTATCGGCTGTGGCGACTATCAGGGATAAAATGGTCATACAATTCTCTGTGTTATTTTTGGGTATTATGGCTAGAAAAGGGTAAAATAAAAAGTAAAAAAAAGCACCACTTTAACTAAATAAAGCAGTGCTTAGTATCAAAATAGTACTGTTAAGGGCGATACTCTACTTCTACGTCGTAGTCATCTTCATTCCAGTCATCATCATCTAAGTCATCGTCTAAATTATGAGCGGCTATCGTTTCTTCATGATAGGTATCCCACTTAAACTCAACGGTTTTACCATCTATTACTGCTTCCTCTTCTGGAGGTAGTTGTTCAATAAAGGTCATGACTTTTTGGGTTAGCTCGGCAGTACCTATTTTGCTAAAAGCTGAAATACTATGCGACTCACCTTGCCAATCAAGCCCGTCTAAAACTCTTTGGGTAATTTCTTCGGCTTCTTCTTCAAGCACTAAGTCAAGCTTATTAAAAACAACCCAGCGCGGTTTTCCAGCAAGTTTTTCATTATGCTGCTCTAGCTCACTAATAATAGTTTTAGCGTTCTCTAGTGGGTCTGAGCCATCCGCAGGCAAGATATCTATAACATGTAAAAGAATACGACAACGCTCAAGGTGTTTTAAGAATTGTGTTCCTAAACCAGCACCCTCAGCAGCACCTTCGATAATGCCAGGGATATCGGCAATAACAAAACTACGTTGGGTATCTAAACGAACCACACCTAAATTGGGTACTAGGGTAGTAAAAGGGTAATCAGCCACCTTGGGTTTTGCCGCAGACACGCTGCGAATCAAGGTGGATTTTCCTGCATTGGGTAGACCTAATAGACCTACATCGGCAAGCAATAATAATTCTAATTTAAGGTTACGAATTTCACCTGCCGTGCCATCCGTTCTCTGACGAGGTGTACGGTTGGTACTACTTTTAAAGCGTAAGTTGCCTAAACCATGCCAGCCACCTTTAGCCACTAATAATTTTTGGTCTTTGTGGGTTAAGTCGCCAATCAGTTCACCCGTATCTTGATCGACAATACGCGTTCCCACAGGTACTTTTAATACTAAATCGTCAGAGCCTTTACCCGTACAGTTTTGTGGTTGACCATTTTGGCCACGCTTAGCACGATGGAAACGTTCAAAACGGTAATCTATTAAGGTATTTAAATTTTCATCGGCAATTAAAAAAATATCACCGCCATCACCGCCATCACCACCATTAGGGCCGCCATACTCAATAAACTTTTCTTTGCGGAAACTGACACAGCCATTGCCACCATCACCCGCTTCAACTCTGATCTCAACTTCATCAACAAATTTCATGGTATCTCAATAACCCTAATGTGATTATGCTCGTTCAATTATCGCTAGTATAAACCATTTTGAACGGACTAAATATGTATCTCTACCCAGTCAAAAAAAACTAAAAAAAAACCTCGCTATGAAGCGAGGTTTTTATAAGCTTAAGTTTTAATTAATCAGCAATGATGCTAACAAACTTACGACTCTTTGGACCTTTCACTTCAAATTGTACTTTACCGTCAGATAAAGCAAATAAAGTATGATCTTTACCGATACCCATGTTGCTACCAGCGTGGAAACGAGTACCACGTTGACGAACAATAATGTTACCCGCTAAAACAGATTCACCACCGAAGCGTTTAACACCTAGGCGTTTTGCTTCTGAATCGCGACCATTTCGTGTACTACCTGCAGCTTTCTTATGTGCCATGTTAAATGCTCCTAATTAGCCGTTAATACCAGTAATTTTCACTTCAGTGAACCATTGACGATGGCCCGCTTGTTTACGTGAATGCTTACGACGTTTGAATTTTACAATGGTCACTTTAGGAGCACGAGCTTGAGTTACAACCTCAGCTACAACTTTACCACCAGCAACGTAAGGCGCGCCTACATTGATGTTATCGCCATTAGCGATCATTAAAACGTTATCAAATTCTACTGTTGCGCCGACTTCAAGCTCAAGCTTTTCGAGACGAACTGTTTGCCCTTCGGTTACACGATGCTGTTTACCACCGCTTTGGAATACCGCGTACATAGCTACTCCGTACTGCGTCTTATACTTATAATCTTACTTATAAAGGTTATGACGCTAAATTTAAAAATATAGGGCGCGAATTCTACGCTAAGAAAATAGAGAGAGCAAGTTTAAATACGACATTTCATCAACTTTATGCTTGTTTTTATACATTTTCATTAATTTGCGCTTAAGAAATAAAACAAAGCCGCTAGAAAACACCTTTTGAATAAAATTTAGTGTAAACTTCGTCATCTAACTTATTGAATGTTTTTGATTAATAATCAACCACAATGCACAATTAAAATGACTAAAGAAAACAACATGGGCAATAAAGTAAATATTAAAGCAATACAGGCATTAGCACAAAGCGATATGACAGCCGTAAATGATCTTATTTATGAGCAATTGCAATCAGACGTCGCCTTAATTAATCAACTCGGCATCTATATTGTTAACGGCGGCGGCAAACGTATGCGCCCTATGTTAACGGTACTCGCTGCGAGGGCATTGGCCTACCAAGGTGAACAACATTTAGAAATTGCGGCAATTATTGAATTTATTCATACCGCAACATTACTTCATGATGATGTTGTTGATGAGTCCAATATGCGCCGCGGTAGAGAAACAGCTAATGCTTTGTTTGGCAATAGCGCCAGTGTCTTAGTGGGAGACTTCCTCTATACCCGCTCTTTCCAAATGATGGCAAAATTAGGCGATATGCGCATTATGGATATCTTATCTGAAGCTACAAATATCGTTGCCGAAGGTGAAGTATTACAATTAATGAACTGTAATGACGCTTCCACCACAGAAGAAAACTATATGCAGGTCATCTACTGCAAAACGGCAAAGTTATTTGAAGCCGCAACACGCCTTGCCGCTGTCATTGCAAAAAAAGATGATAAAACAGAACAAGCGATGGCAAATTATGGCAAGTATCTTGGCACTGCATTTCAGTTAGTTGATGACATAATGGATTACACCGCTGACGCTAAAGAGATGGGCAAAAACGTTGGTGATGACCTTGCAGAGGGCAAACCTACACTCCCCTTATTATATGCCCTAAAACACGGTAATAGCGCCCAACAGCAATTAATTAAAGAAGCGATTGAACTTGGCAATGGTATGGATAACCTTGAGTTGATTCTTAAAGCGATGGAAGAGACGGGTTCATTACGTTATACCCAACAACAAGCCGAAATAGAAGCAGACAAGGCTATTCAGGCACTTGATATCATTCCCGATAGTGAGCAAAAACAAGCCTTGATTGCCCTCGCGCATATTGCCGCAAACAGAAGCGCCTAGCTCAGAACACAGCGATAATTTTTAGAGCATTCACGGGTAATAGGTTATAAAAAAGCCGCTCACTGGTATAGTCAGTGAGCGGCTTTTTTTCGAGCTTGAATTATCTTTTCAAATCAAGCAGCATCAAGTCAAACTTATGCGTTGATGAAATCAACACCTTCTTTAATGTCGGCTTGAAGCGTTGCTAACATATCTTTTTTCGCTTTTTCTTCAAAAGCAGATAACTTCCCGTAAGATAAAATTTCAACAACACCGCCTTTACCTAAACGTACTGGGTGAGCAAAGAAAGCGGCATCGTCGCCATCAACATCTACGTAGGCGTAATCTACAACCTCTTCACCTTGCAGACCTTTCACTAAAGATAAACAAAAACGAGCAGCAGCAGCGCCCATAGATAAAGTAGCTGAACCGCCACCCGCTTTAGCATTGACGACTTCAGTACCCGCATTTTGGATGCGTGGTGTTAATTCAGCCACTTCTTCATCTGAGAAAGTAACCCCTTCTACTTGTGAAAGAAGTGGTAAAATCGTGGTACCAGAGTGACCACCAATGACAGGTACTTTCACGTTAGAAACATCTAAACCTTTAAGTTCGGCAATAAATGCTTCACTACGAATAACATCAAGGGTAGTAACACCGAATACACGGTTTTTATCGTAAGTACCTGCTTTTTTGAATACTTCAGCAACAATTGGCACAGTACCGTTTACTGGATTAGTGATAATACCAACCAAAGCTTTAGGACAGTTAGCGGCAATACCTTCTGCTAATGTTTTGATAATACCTGCATTGACAGCAAATAAATCAGCACGATCCATACCAGGCTTACGTGGCATACCCGCTGGAATAATAACAATATCAGCGCCTGTTAATGCTTGACCTAAGGCATCAGCACCAAAGCCTTCAACTTTTACCGCTGTAGGTATGTGTGATAAATCAACCGCAACACCAGGAACAACAGGTGCAACGTCATATAAAGATAACTCAGAGCCTGCGGGTAATTGAGTTTTTAATAATAATGATAATGCTTGACCAATGCCGCCTGCGGCACCTAAAACTGCTACTTTCATGTGGTTTCTCCGAAACTATATAAGTGTGGTTTATTTATTGTATTATTACTGTTTAAAGTATTATTTGAGTAAACACGTTAATTTTCCGAGCAAAAGATATAATATAAGCAAGTAAAAAACAATTATTATACGCAGATATTAATTTTCAGTATAATCACTTGATAACATAAACTCGATTTTTTTGACCAGACAAGTTTCAGGATTCATGACTGATTCATGATAATACGCATGTTTTTATTAATGGATATCCCTTTGAAATTTTCTTTGAAATAATAGGATTAATTACGCAACATGAGCGGTTTACAAAAACAAGAAGAACTTATCCAAGCATTTAAAGCCTTACTAAAACAAGAGCAGTTTGGTTCACAGGGTGAAATTGTTGACTCATTAAAAGCCAATGGCTTTGACAATATTAGTCAATCAAAAATATCTCGTATGCTGAGTAAATTTGGTGCGGTAAGAACCCGCAATGCTCGTCAAGAAATGGTCTATTGTTTACCTGCTGAGTTGGGGGTGCCAACCGCACAAAGCCCACTCAAACAATTAGTGTTAGACATAGCACACAATGAAGTAACGATCATTATTCAAACCAGCCCCGGTGCAGCACAATTAATAGCGAGGCTACTTGATAGCTTGAGTAAAAGTGATGGTGTACTCGGTACTATTGCTGGCGATGACACTATTTTCATTGCGCCCACTGACGTGAGTAAAATTGCTGAAACAATTAAAAAATTAGAGCAGTTATTCTCTATAAGTTGACGTTAATACCTAACCTGAACTCGGTTTAAGCTATTTTCATTAAACCGATCTCAAGTTACCTAGCACTTTTTTTATACTGCTAAGCAATGCTTTTGCTGTCACTGGCTTTGCCATATGTAAGTTCATTCCTGCGGCAATACTTTGATTTTGATCTTCTACTCGCGCGTGAGCTGTCATGGCAATAATAGGTAAATATTGATAGTCATTATTTTCTCTAATATGTCGAGTGGCCGTAAGCCCATCCATAATAGGCATTTGAATATCCATTAACACCACATCAAAGAGTTCATCTGCTAATATAGCTAAAGCCTTTTGACCGTTGTCAGCGATTGTCACCTTAGCCTGCATGTTTAATAACAGTTCTTTAGCGACAAGTTGATTCACTAAATTATCTTCCACTAATAATACAGACACGCCTTGCAAATTTTCGTCGGCAGGTTGGCTTAACAATGCTGCTTTTTTATTCGTTAGCGAATGTTCAGCTAAGCTTTGATTAACTAAGGTTTGTGAGATTTGGTCAAGCGCATAACGAAATAAAGGTCGATCAACTAACAAATAAGGTGTCGACAATTTATCTAAATAGCTAACGCTTTCATTGCTCAATTGCGTTAACGCCGACTGGCATAAGCAAAGTAATCTAAATTGAGTCAATATCGTCGTTAACATTGGCTGACTTTGTTGTTTACCTAAATCGACTTCGTCGGTAAGTAAGATACTTTCTGGCACTATGTTGATATGGCATAACGCCTCAACGCTGTTAACATGATGGATTCGCCAATTCACTTTATTTAAGCTGTTGACAAAGCTTACTGAAAGTTTTTGATTGATGGCATAAACAGTTAAATTTGTAACGATTGGTTGCTCTAATTCTGCCGGTAAATTTGCCCGTTCTTCCCTTGAAAATTTGCTGGCACCGTCCACTACCGAGCTATCAAGCTGTGCTCTTTTTAATGGTAAGACAAAACTTAGCTCACTGCCCTTACCTAACTGGCTTGTCAGGCTAATTTCTCCACCGAGTAAGTTAATAATTTGCTGACAAATAGATAAACCTAGGCCTGATCCGCCATATTTACGCGTCATTGATTCATCGGCTTGACTAAACGCCTTAAATAAATGACTCTGATTATCACTGGCAATGCCTATACCCGTATCAATCACCCGAAAACGCACCTTAGTTTCAACCTTGTTGGCGGAAAGTACATCAACGATTAGCTTAATGTACCCTCGCTCAGTAAACTTAATGGCATTATTAAATAAGTTAGCTAACACCTGTACCAAACGCATTTCATCACATATTACGTTGCTCGGAACCTCTTCACTCATATCAACCAACACTTCAACACGTTGAGGATCAACATTGTTCATATTAAGCTTTAAGGCTTTATCAATAATAATGGGCAAATTAACGACATCTTGACTGACAACCATTTTACCCGCTTCAATTTTAGATAAATCTAAAAGCTCATCCACAAGATGTAACAAAATTGATGAGGCGCTTTGGGCGTTAACTAAATAGTGTTGCTGACGGGTATCTAAAGCAGTATTTGATAACAAATCCATCAAACCTTGCATCGCATTTATCGGTGTTCTGACTTCATGACTCATATTCGCCAAAAATTGAATTTTGACACGGTTAGCATATTCGGCTTGATCTTTTGCTCGCTCCAGTGCTGATTGTGTTGCTTGCTGTAATGTTACATCATGAAAGATACTGATAGAGCCTAGAATATTTCCTTGCTCATCGGTAAACTGATTGCAAAATCCCTGATAAATATAATCCCCCGCTTTGATAAGCGCTTGTTGTGGATATGTATCACTGTTGATAAAATTTAACCGATCGACCTCTTTAGCTAAAGCTGCTGGCATAAAGGTTGATGATTTCACTCCTAACATTTTCTGCTCAGCATGCTGAGTAAAACGTTCAAAAGCTTGATTACACCCCATCAATAAACCCTTAGGATCATTAAATACAATCAATTCAGGGATAGCATTCATCACTGAGCGTAATAGAGCATAATCTCTTTGATGCTTAGTACTCGTTTCTTGTAACGCTTTGGTTTTCTCTATGACTCGACTATCCAAGACATCATTTTGCTCGGTGAGTTGTAAAAGTAAGGCTCTGTTTTGAACAAATATATCTTCAACGACTTGAAACCAATGTAACCAATCAGCCGTAGGCGTCACCTTGCCAGGGTCGCCTTCGGCACAATATTTAATATGAAGAATAAATTCAGTGGTCGGTTTAATAAATGTCCGCTTTGTCATGGTATTAACTAGCATAAGAAAGGCCAACAAACCGATAAACAGCATTGAAAAAACAAAAATAAAGTCGCTGTTTTGAGGTGTAGAAAATTGCTCATACTTTTGATACTTAAGTAGCGTCCAACCATTAACACTAAGCGATTGCTTTTCAATAAGCCAGTCCCCATATCGCTCACTTCCGCTTGTGCGAGCTAACGCATTTGCAGATAAACCTTGCAAAGACGTTGGCAGTAAATCTTGCCATGACGCTCGATAGCTTAATGATTCTTTTCCTCGTCGCTTTGCCAATAATATTTCATTCTCTTGATTGTATAAAATGAGTCCCTGATCAACCGAGTCTAACTCCGCTAAGCTTGCATGCAAACGTGACAAATTTAAATCAATAACCACTGTGCCTAATAACTTATCATGATAAAAAACCCCCGTACCCAGAGAAGCACTCATGCCACTGCCCGCGCTATCAAGATAAGGTGAAGACCAGAGTACGCTATTATTTTTTGAGGTAAGTTTTAGCATGTTTTGGTAATGCGGACCTTTTAGCGTGTTGTCACTAAACTGCCATATTTCCCGATCGATCCAAGGGTATATATTCACAAAGTTATTAAAGGACATATAATAAAACCATGTCGCTTCTTCGATAATATTTTGCGCGACAATAAAGGCAGGGGTTAGCGCATTAGCCATAGCAATTTCTTGCTTTTTAAATTCATCAAACTGACTAATTACCCCCAATCCTGTAATATTACTACTTAAGCGTTTGCCTTGTTTAATCACATCATGGAGCGATTTGTTTAAGTAAAATGAATCTCCTTGCTGGGATAAGGGTGGCATATGAATATTTAATTCATTAGGGTGCTTTAGCATGTACTCAGCAAATTCTTGTATACCACGCACCGCTTGGACACTCTGTTCAAGCATAATATTTAATTGTTGAGCTTCTTGTTTTAATGCCGTTAAGCTTTGCTGTTTATGCTGAGCAAGCTGATTAAAGTAACGTAAGGAAGCCAGAGAAAAAGCGACGAGGATAATCACAATAAAAGCGACCACAACCGTTATGTTGTAACGCCGAAAAACAGCATTAATGCCCGTTTGATAATACACGAATGTAGCCTTAATACGTGGTTGAATAATTTAAAAAAGTCATCATAGCAAACGGCACAATTAATGAGTCCGTTTGCTATATACCCGTTACCAATCAAAGTGCTGGATTTCAGTGGGAATTAAAATGACTTTAGGCAAGGAAAATGATTAAAGCATAGTCACGCTATGGTTTGATTATTTAACGTAGTATAAAGTCCTTTTAAACCCATCGAAGAAGCGCTTGAGCAACATCACTTCATCGTTGCTGCGACTTATAAAGGGAGAAACCCTTATAAGTCACCGTGCCTTGAATTGAAAATTGCTCAAGCACTCTAAAACATACATCTTAATTGGCAATGGGTATAAGTTAAAGCAGTCACTTCTTTTAAACAAGGAAAAGTAACTTATTTGCTCTAGCTACCTCCCGACACATTTCAACAAGTGTGTCTTATAAATTTACTCGGCAAAAGAAGTTAGTCGACTGCAAATGCTGCGTTTAATGTCATTAGGCATAAAGAAACGCTCACTAATAACGAGTTGGACGACATTATACTAAGCAAAAATTGTGTCGGTTATATCGACAGTGTGATTATACCTCAATCAAATTATGCCTTGTGCAAGATAGCCATTGGCTCTCAAAACGCGTTTGTCGAATGGGTAAAAGATAAGCATACTCTTTCGATAACAAATAATTGATTGATTGGTTGGTTGGTTGGTTGGTTGGTTGGTTGTGATGAATAAATACTGCACAAAAGTTGCTGACAACTTTATTAGGGGGGGTGAATTTTGTTTATTCTATCAATCTTGTACTGGATTGATAGGTTTTGTCTGTTTTTATAGCGGACATATTAGATGACTAAAATGAAAGCATATGCATGGCATATGCTTGTCATCTAAGTAACGTTTTTTCCTCTTTACCGCTAGCTTTTAACGGCTAATGGAATGGGTATAATTAACTTGGGAATGCAAAACTAACACCTTCCCTAATACCACTAGATGGCCAGCGTTGAGTTATTGTTTTACGTTTTGTGTAAAAGCGAACACCATCGGGACCGTAAGCATGTAAATCACCAAATAATGAACGCTTCCAACCACCAAAACTGTGATAAGCGACCGGCACAGGTAAAGGCACATTGATTCCAACCATACCCACTTGAATATGATCAGAAAAGTAACGAGCCGCTTCGCCATCACGAGTAAAAATACAAGTACCGTTACCGTATTCGTGATCATTAATTAGCTTCATTGCTTCTTCCATGGTATTGACTCTGATAATTTGCAATACCGGACCAAAAATTTCTTCTTGGTAACTTTTCATCTCGGTCGTAACATTATCGATTAACGTTGCACCAACAAAGAAACCGTTTTCAAAACCTTTAACATCCGCCACACGTCCATCAACAACAATATTGGCACCCTCTTCTTCAGCACTGTTTATATAACCAACAACCTTTTCTTGATGTTGTTTAGTAATTAATGGGCCAAAATCATTACTCGAGGTGGTATATTCACCAACAGATAAAGCTTTCATGCGATCTTTCATCTTAGCGACAAGCACATCACCCGCATCATTTCCAACCACAACAGCAACAGATAGAGCCATGCAGCGTTCTCCAGATGATCCGTAGGCCGCCCCAAGTAATTGATTAACCGCATTATCCATATCCGCATCAGGCATGATTATCGCGTGGTTTTTTGCTCCGCCTAATGCTTGGCATCTTTTGCCATTAGCATTTGCTGTCGCGTAAATATATTCAGCAATGGGTGTTGAGCCAACAAAACTTACCGCTTTTATGCGACTATCTGTCAACAATATGTCAACTGCCTCTTTATCACCATTCACTACATTCATAACCCCATCAGGCAATCCCGCTTCTTTTAATAATTGGGCAATAAATAAAGTTGAACTTGGGGTACGCTCTGATGGCTTAAGGATAAAAGTGTTCCCACAAACAATTGCTAAAGGGAACATCCACATTGGAACCATTGCTGGAAAATTAAAAGGGGTAATACCCGCCACAACACCTAAGGGTTGAAATTCACTCCATGAATCAATATTTGGACCTACATTTTTTGTATGCTCACCTTTTAATAGCTCGGGTGCTCCACAAGCATATTCAACATTTTCTATACCACGCTGCAGCTCACCTGCGGCATCGTGCGAAATTTTTCCATGTTCGGCGCCAATTAGCTGACAAATTTTATCCGCATTTTTTTCTAATAACGTTTTAAAACGAAACATCACACGAGCGCGTTTAAGCGGAGGGGTATTTCGCCACTCAGGAAAAGCACTTTCGGCAGCATTAATCGCCTGCTCCATTGTACCTGCAGAGGCTAACGCTACTTTTTTTTCTACCTTGCCCGTTGCAGGATTAAAAACATCTTGTGTACGGGCGTTATCAGCTACGATTTCACCATTAATAAAGTGGCCTATAATGTTCATGTTATGTCCTCAATAATTTACATCTATATATTTTAATTTATTGCTATTTAACTTCGGTAAGAGTCTCACCTAATGCATTGATTAAATTGTCAATTTCAGTCAGTTCTGAGGTAAATGGTATACCCAATTGAATGGTATCTCCGCCATATCTGACATAAAACCCTTTATCCCACATTTTCATGGCTATTTCATAAGGTCGTTTTGCAGGTTGCCCACTGAATGCATTGATACTTAAAGCGCCTGATAAGCCATAATTTCTAATATCTGAAATATGCAGTGTATCTTTTAAGCCATGTATCGCTTCTTGAAAATAAGGCGCGATAGATTTAACTCTTTCAGGTAACTGCTCTTTTTCAAGAATATCAAGGGATGCCAAAGCCGCAGCACAAGCAATGGGATGAGCCGAATAAGTATATCCGTGTGGCAGCTCTAACATATATTCTGGCCCCCCCGAGTCCATGAAAGTATCGTAAATCTCTTGTTTCGCAATGACAGCGCCCATTGGTATAACGCCATTAGTTAACTGCTTCGCCACGGTCATTATATCGGGGGTAACACCAAACTCCTCGGCCCCTGTGTTTGCTCCCATGCGACCAAAAGCAGTGATGACTTCATCAAAAATTAATAAAATATTATGCTTATCACAAATTTCCCGTAAACGTTTTAAATAGCCTATCGGAGGAGGAATAACACCAGCAGATCCCGCTAATGGTTCTACTATCACCGCCGCAATATTTGAAGCGTCATAGGTTGCTACCATCTCTTCTAAATCATTAGCGAGATAGGCACCTTCTGTCGGCATTCCTTTTGAATATTTATTCTCTCCAATCATAGTATGAGGGAGGTGAGAGGATTCTATTCCTTGACCATATATACTTCTATTTGGCGCTATACCCCCAACACTAATACCGCCAAAATTAACACCGTGGTATCCTTTTGTACGACCTATAAATCGAGTTTTGCTTGCCATTCCTTTCTTACACCAATAGCCTCTCGCTATTTTTAAAGCGGTTTCAACAGCTTCAGAGCCGGAACCCGTAAAGAACACCCTATTCAACCCTTCGGGCATTAATTCGGTTATCCTATGGGCAAGTTCAAAAGACTTTGGGTGACCAAACTGAAAAGCAGGAGAATAATCTAATGTTTTTGCCTGCTTATAAACGGCTTCAATAATTTCTTTTCGAGCATGACCTGCACCACAATTCCATAAACCAGAAAGACCATCAAACACTTGCCTACCCTTTGAATCAGTGTAGTAATTTCCTTCTGCTGAAACGATAATTCTTGGATCTTTCTTAAATTCACGATTTCCAGTGAAAGCCATCCAATGCGAATCAAGTTGAACTTGACTAATTCCATGATTATTTTCCATTCCGCCCCCTTATACCTGTTTGTAATAAATTTTTTTAAATGATGAATTAATTATCAACCTTGCTTTGGCTGGGTAAATGTAGGTGAATAAATTCGTTTAATTCAAAATTAAGTTAATTGAATAGCCAAAATAGCAAATAAAAATAAAAAATCCAAGTATTTTTGACCTTTAGGTCAAAAAAAAATAAACACTATAAAAACAATGAAGTAGAACCCAAAAAAACACCTTTAACCACTAAAAACAGTGGTTTATTAAAATATTTCAAAGACAATAATTTAAAAATATAAACTTACTTATTTTAGGCGTTTACTTGAAACATTTTTACCTTCATTGATTGCACCTAATGAGGCTTCAATCTCATTTTTAATTGCAGAACTAAATGGATGAAAAAGCAATTGAACAACACCAATAGTTAACATCGACTAGAATTATTTTTACATGCCGATGTAGTTTACTTAGGAACACTTTGTAAGTGTCATCTTCGAAGTCTCTAACCGAAGATCCATTACGCTCTAGAAACCGGATCGATTAAAATACCACGGGGATGACGATACAGAGCCAAGTGCATAGGCATATTTTTTATTACTTTTTCATCCTTTTTCTATCGTTTTACTGCTGTTGGTTTATTCTGCTTCGCAACCTTTTGAGTAGCATTAAATGCCTGACTAAATGCGGGTCTATGGACATATTTCCCTGCGCCTCTTTCAGCCCTCAAATCACCATCAACCCAGACGAGTTTACCGCGACTTATGGTATGCGAAGGTATACCTTTCACTACGCGCCCTTCAAAAATATTGAAGTCTATATTTTGATGATGAGTTTTAGCTGAGATGGTTCTAGTCCCCTCGGGATCCCAAACAACTATATCAGCGTCTGCTCCAACAGAAATGGAGCCTTTCCTTGGATAAATATTAAATATTTGTGCGGCATTTGTTGATGTTACGGCAACAAATTCATTCATCGTTAGTTTGCCACTATTCACCCCTGCATCCCAAAGCACTGCCATTCTATCTTCTACCCCAGCGGTTCCATTGGGTATTAAACTAAAATCATCTTTTCCTGCCGCTTTTTGTGGCGCACAAAAGCAACAATGATCCGTTGCGGTGGTTTGAATGTTTCCACTTTGGAGTCCTTTCCATAAAGCCTCTTGGTGTTTTCTCTCTCTAAACGGCGGACTCATTACATGAGCAGCCGCAAATTCAAAATTACTACTCCTATAAACACTATCATCAATTAATAAATGTCCGGCTAAACATTCAGCATACACTCGCTGTCCTTCACCTCGTGCTTTAACAATTGCATCAAGTGACTCTTTACAAGAAACATGAACCACATAAAGCGGTACATTCATTACTTGTGCAATTTGGATAGCTCGGTTTGTTGCCTCCCCTTCTACAGCTGGCGGCCGTGATAAAGGATGCCCTTCTGGACCGGTTATTCCTTGAGACAAAATATCTTGCTGCAATTGAAAGACAAGTTCACCATTCTCAGCATGAACCGTCGGCATTGCACCTAATTCAATGCAGCGACGAAAACTATTCACTAAAATTTCGTCATCAGCCATAATGGCATTTTTATACGCCATGAAGTGCTTAAAGCTATTCACGCCATAATTGCGAACAAGATCGCCCATATCTCGATGTACTGATTCATCCCACCAAGTAACAGCAACATGGAATGAATAATCGGAGGCTGATTTTTCTGCCCATCCTTTCCATTGATGATAAGCATCCATTAAGGGTTGTTGTGGGCTGGGTATCACAAAGTCAATAATACTTGTTGTGCCACCCGCTAAACCAGCAGCCGTTCCGGTATAGAAATCCTCACTTGCAACAGTTCCCATAAAGGGAAGTTGCATGTGAGTATGAGGGTCTATGCCTCCAGGGAGAATATATTGCCCTGAAGCATCAATAACCTCTGTTCCTACGGGAACTTCAATGTCAACGCCCATATTTTTTATTACGCCATCACAGCAATATACATCAGTCTTAAAACTCATATCACTATTGACAACAGTGCCACCGCGAATAACAATCGACATGATTTTACCCCCTAAAACTTTATTTATTAAATCGCTTAAAACTCAAGTCATTAAAACCAACCAATAAAATTAAACCTCTTTTAAAATAGGTTTGACTTAGTAATCAGGTTGAGTTGAAAGTTAATCTGCAAAGGTTAAAAAGTGCTTTTAAAAAAATGAAATGTCCAATTGAAAAAGGGCATTCATCAATAACTACAATGAGTGCCCTTATTTAAATTTAACGATCATGTTTATTAGATAAAAGCAGATAAATATTGATTAATAAGTCACTTTTATAAATGCCACTTAATTAAAAAGTTTGCATTGTTTTCAGTTATCCCATCGATACCAAATTTATTGTGCCAATATGTATATTCTACACCTGCATATAAATGTCCTTTTGTCACTCCAATATGCTGCCCGATATCATATTTTAATTGAGAAGTAATATTATATTGAGAAGCAGCATCATCATTGCTATCGACAATATCCGAAAAACCATCAAAAACGATGCCATCCGCTAATGGAAATGACCAAACAATAGTAAGCTGATTATTATCATCATATAATTCATTATTACGACGGAATAAAGTGACGTTGAAAAAATTAGCCATGGGTACATTTAAATTGACACCAACACCGTAAAGGTAATTATTAAAACCCGGACCAGAAGAAGATGAATCAAACTCAACTTGTGGCGAAAAGTATAGGTTTTTTACAAAACCTTCTTTAGGCGTAAAGAGCGTAATGTTAGCTGACATTTCACCATAAACTTCATCTCCACCTAAGTTATTATCATGTAATCTATCAAAAAAGGTAAAGGTAGTGCCCCATGAGTGTCCACTAGCATGTTCAAAGGTGATGACTGTCCTTTCGTCATCACCGACTTCGTAGTTACTGCCTTGTAAAATACTAAGACTTGTATCACTCCATATTTGTTTAGCACTAACTGTTGAGGTTAAAAAAACGGTTGCTAAAATTGCGGCATACTTTATTACTGACATAATATTTCCTTAATAATCGATAATCGATTAAATATTGTTTTTATAAAATGTTTATTTAGATTAAACGTAACCTTGTTTTACACTCGATTGAACTTAGCTAAACACAGCAAATATTTAACCAAATCCATTGTCACTTCTAAAATTAAATTAGCCGTTCTCCTTCAATTTAAACGGCTCATTCCTTTGTATAATTTATTGATAGGATGCTGAGGGTTTGGTGCTAACAACTATTTGTTTTTTAGCCAGTAGATAATAAATTAAGCCACCCGCAAATGAGCCCGTAAACCAACCGTATTGATAGAACCAACTGATACTTTCAACGGAAAGAGCCATGATAGTTAATGCGACAGGTATGGCGAATGCCAAAAGCCCAGACATGTTTACACCTGAGTAAATGCTATCCTCTTTATACAATTCATCTAATTGAAGTTCTTGCTTTTTAATGATGAAATAATCTATAACCATAATGCCAGCAATGGGACCCAATAAGCTTGAATACCCTAACAGCCAACCGGAATACATTGCCTCGACACTGACATCTGATTCAATCATTCCTAGTTTTTTCATCAATTCCCAAGCCATCAATAACACACCTATCAAACCAGTTAATAACACGCCTTTAGTTTGATTGATCCTTTTCGGAGCCATATTTTGAAAGTCATTTGTTGGGGAAACAATATTAGCAGCCGTGTTTGTAGAAATGGTGGCAACAATAATTAAAATCATTGCGATGACTACCCAAAAAGGACTTTCAATCTTACCAATAAGATTAATTGGATCAGAAATGGTTTCACCCACTAATGTGGTTGAAGCGGCAGTAAGAACAACCCCTAATGCGGCGAAGAAAAACATAGTAAGCGGTAAACCAATCACTTGCCCAATAAGTTGATCTTTTTGTGATTTAACATAACGACTAAAATCAGGAATATTTAGTGATAATGTGGCCCAAAAGCCAACCATCGCGGTTAAACCACCAAAGAAATACCCCCAAAAAGAAGCATCTTCAGGACGATTAGCCGGTGTAGCCAATAATTCAGTGATTGAAATTTGTGGATAGGCCCACATCATCAAACCAATACCCACTGAAAGTAATAAAGGTGCTGAGATAGTTTCTAAAATTTTAATCGACTCTGTTCCACGAATGACAATGAAGAGATTCATAACTAGAAAGATAAAAAAGCCGATGACTTCGCCTATTCCAGCCAAACTTTCCCAACCAGGTATTACGTTTGATAACAGAATATGTATTGCTATTCCGCCAAATAAAGTTTGAATACCAAACCAACCACAAGCGACAAAAGCCCTAATGAGGCAAGGAATATTTGAACCCAAAACGCCAAATGATGAACGTAATAACACAGGGAATGGAATCCCGTATTTTGTCCCTGCAAAGGCATTCAAGGTTAGCGGTATTAACACTATGATGTTTGCAATTAAAATAGTCACTAAAGCCTCGGACACACTCAAACCGAAATAGCTAGTTAACACTCCCCCTAGAGTATAAGCGGGAACACATATTGCCATGCCAATCCATAACGCGGCAACATTCCATTTTGTCCATGTTCTTTCTCTTATTTTAGTGGGCGCTATATCCTCATTATAATAAGCGCTGCTACTTATATCCTCAGCAACATCGAGTTCTACAAACTCGCCTTCTGTTCTAACCGTTGATTTTTGAAGGGTCATATTAACCTCTAATTATAGTTATATTTTGTTGTAATTTATTTACTCAAATAAGCAGTTTTATTTTTGAGCAACTTATTGAATATAGTCTTAGGAATTTAGGTGAGCAAGTTTTTTTACCAAAAGGTAAAAAATAATCATTAACATGAATAAATTTATTAAATTTTAAATTTATTCTAAGCCAAGCAATAAATCCCAATAAGCTGGGTTTATAAAAGCAATATTAACCATTGTTTTTATTGTGTTTTATATTGATTTAAGTTCTATTAAAAAAAAGATTAAAAGTCTCCTTAAAATCTACTTATATTTTATTTTTTATTTTTTTTTAAAAAAAATTTTTATTTACCCTTTTTAATACAAAAATTGTGGTCATTTTTAGCGCAGCAAAAACAGATAAATTTCTCATTAACATCATTCCATTTGATGATTTCATCAAAATATATTTATCAAAAATAATAAATTCTCTTTTTATTCAAACAAGTAGTATTTTATTTAGATATTTTTTTGACCAACTGGTAAAAAAATGTTGGATTATCCTATACTGAGTTGATAGTGTTTATTTTGACCTTTTGATAAAACAAACATTTCGTTACTACATTTAGAGAATACAAATGCACAATTTATCCTTAGAAGAAGCGAATCAACTAGATGACATCACTGATGTAAAGTTAGCGTCCTTAATGAGTCATGCAGCAAAAAAAAGAAATGATTATTGGGGCAGAGTGATGACCTACTCAAGAAAAGTATTCATCCCTTTAACCAATTATTGCCGAGATGAATGTAAATACTGCACATTTGTTAAGCGACCTGGCGATCCGCAAGCAAACATAATGACCCCGACACAAGTTTTAGCGGTAGCGAAGAAAGGACAGGAGCTCGGCTGTAAAGAGGCTTTATTCAGTTTAGGTGAGAAACCAGAACTTCGTTATAAGGAAGTTAGGAGTGCGCTAAGACTAATGGGGTATTCAAGCATGATTGATTATCTTATTGCTATGTGCCAATTGGTATTGAATGAAACAACGTTAATCCCACATGTCAACGCGGGTAATTTAGAGCCTGAAGAAGTAAAAGAATTAAAGAAAGTCAGTGCCAGCATGGGGCTGATGCTTGAATCAACTAATGTAGATTTATTGAAAAAGGGTGCTGCACATTTTGCCTGTCCCGATAAAGTGCCTTCACTACGGTTAAAGACAATTCAACAAGCAGGAATAAATAAGGTTCCTTTTACGACAGGTATTTTGATCGGCATAGGTGAGACATGGAAAGACAGAGTCGAGAGTCTATTTGAAATAAACAAATTGCATCAACAATATGGCCATATTCAAGAAGTCATAGTACAGAACTTTTGCGCAAAGCCAGCGACTGAAATGGCTAATTATCCCGAACCAACGATTAAGGATATGCTAAAAACGTTAGCCGTTGCCCGTTTAATTTTAGCCCCATCCATTAGCCTACAAGCACCGCCAAATCTTCAAGAAAACTTTTCAAAATATATCTCCGCAGGCATAAACGATTGGGGCGGTATATCCCCACTAACACGTGACTATATTAACCCCCAAAATGCATGGCCACAAATCGACTCTCTTGCTAAAAGCTGTAATTCGGAAAGTTTCCAATTACAAGAGCGATTAGCTATTTATCCTAGCTATTTAAATACTCAAAAAGAATTTATAGCGGTAGGGATCAATCATCGTCTTATCAAAATGGCAAGACCCGATGGGCTTGCTCAAGAGCAAATTAACTTAGGGGGTTTATTATGTTAGCAACAAGCCTAAAGACTTCTGCAAGAAAAGTCTTTGATACTCAATTTGAGCTAAATGAAATTTCATCAAAAATTAAGATTATTTTAAAAAAGTCGTTATCAAATATTGAAATTTCTATCAATGAAGCCATTCAACTTTTTGAATGTCAGGGGCTAGAGTTAGATGAAATTGTTAGAGTTTCAGATGAATTAAGACGCCGTACCGTGGGTGAAGAAGTCAGTTTTGTTATTACACGAAATATAAATTTTACCAATGTTTGTAATATGGGTTGCAAATTTTGTGGGTTTGCTAAAAAGAAAAATGACATCGGAGCTGAATTACTTCCAATCAGTGAGATTGTCTCTCGTGCTCAAGAAGCTTGGCATAGAGGAGCCAGTGAAATATGTATACAAGGCGGTCTTCATCCCGATATAAAATCGGATCATTATGTCAATATGATAAAGGCGATTAAACAGCAATTACCCGATCTTCATATTCACGCATTCTCTCCTTTTGAAATTTGGTATGGCGCGATGAAAAGTAGGAAGTCCTACTCTACTTTTATTCAAGAATTAATAGATGCAGGCTTAGGTTCAATGCCAGGAACCGCAGCAGAAATATTAGATGTTGACGTTAGAAAACAGCTTACAAAAGACAAATTAAATACTCAACAATGGGTAGAAATAATCACAACCGCTCATCAATTAGGTTTACCAACAACCGCAACCATTATGTATGGTCACATAGACCAACCCAAGCACTGGGCAGAACATATTAATACCATCAGAAATATTCAGAAAAAAACGGGTGGCTTTACTGAATTTGTACCCTTAGGTTTTGTCCATTATGAATCTCCACTCTATGTGAATGATACCGAAGGTAAAGTTCGTCCGGGACCGACTGATGATGAAAACTTAAAAATGCACGCTATATCACGGATCATGCTTAATGGCTGGATAGATAACATACAAGCTTCTTGGGTCAAATTAGGACCACAGTTTGCAAAAAAAATGCTTGGCGCTGGTGTTAATGATCTGGGTGGCACCTTGATGAATGAAAGTATTACGAGTGCCTCAGGGGGAAAACATGGTCAGGAAATATCACCCCGTAGCATGGTGCAATTGATAAACGATGCCGACCGTATTGCCGTTCAAAGAAACACTTTATACAAGAAAATAACAAGACTCGATACATCTAAAAATAAATTAAGTCTAATTAATTGCAAATATTTGCTTTCGTCAGATAACACCTTCGCAGGTTCCGCATAATGACTTCTTCAAATTCAAGAAAAACACCCAAAATAACGTTAATTTGTGGTGGTGTCGGAGGAACTAAACTCGCTGAAGGTTTTTACCACAGTAAATACCGTGAAAGTCTAAAGATCATTGGTAATGTCGCTGATGATCAAGAGTTTCATGGTCTGTGGGTATCACCCGATATAGATACACTGACTTATACATTAGCCGGTGTCATTGATACTAAGCAGGGTTGGGGAAGAAAGGGGGATAGTCAGCAAACACTAGCGTCCTTACGAAAACTGGGGGTAGATACATGGATGTTTTTAGGTGACAAAGACTTTGCAACCCACATTTTTAGAACAGAATTACGAAAAAAAGGCGTATCTGCATCAAAAATAGCGAGAAAAATAGCCAAAAAATTAAAAGTAACAGTGCCAATAATATTACCAACCGATTCAATCATTCAAACACAAATTAAAACCGATGAAGGATGGTTATTCTTTCAAGACTACTTCGTAAAAAAACGTTGTGAGCCAGAAATTTTAGACATCAGGGTACAAGGTATTGCTTCTGCTAAAGCAACAAGTGAATCATTAACCGCAATCAGTGAAGCTGACTTAATTGTTATAGCGCCCAGTAATCCAATGGTGAGTATTTCACCCATAATTAATATCCCAGGAATTAAAAAAGCACTCTTAAATACCAAGGCACAAGTTGTTGCGGTTTCACCTTTTTTTTCAGGTACCACAATCAAAGGTCCTGCTGACAAGATGATGTTTTCTATGGGCTTTGAAAACTCAAATGCTGGATTATCAAAATTCTATCAGGGCATTATAAACACGTTAGTTATTGATGAGTCTGATGCTCAAGATATTAGCAAGATAAAAATACCCCACTTTTCAATGCACTCCATGAATACCTTGATGAGAAACCGCAATGATAAAACTAACCTAGCAAACTCATTGGTCTCATTAATGATGAGTTCACATCAACAAAGGGATAATTTTCATGATTAATATTGTCATTCCTATGAAAGATCCGAGATTCAGCAAACAAAGACTTAGCCCTATTTTTGATGAAAATGAAAGATTCAATTTCGCACTAGAATTGTTTAAAACAAATTTAAATTTTCTGCAAAGAAACTTTAGTCAACACCATATTTTGGTGGTTACGAACTCTGAATATATTTCTAAACTGAGTGCTAATTTAGAAACAACCGTTCTGATAGAAGAAAAGGACGGGCTATCAAAGGCCATCAGTGCCGCAGCAAAATGGAGCCAAAAACATCATTTTGAAAAACAAATAGTGATCCCTGCTGATATCGCACAATTGGATGTGAATGAAATTGAAACTTTACTCGCGTTTAAAATAGATAAACCTACGGTATTGATTTGCCCCTCTCAAGATAATGGCACAAATGCTTTATTAACTTCTCCTCCTAGTGTGATCCCTTTTTGTTACGGGCCCAACTCTGCTGAAAAACATAAAAATGAGGCTGAGAAATTAGGCGTATATAACAAGACAATGACTTTGACAAAATTATCCATTGATGTGGACTTCCCTAATGATCTACAAAAAGTCATTAACACTATAGAAATTTCAACCTTAATGGAGAGAATTTATCTATGAATAATGCCATTAACATCCGTTGCATAAACAATATCCCTGATATCAAACCTGGCGATGATTTAGCGAAAATACTCATTGATTGTATCGATAAGAGTGGTTTAAAGGATGGCGATATAGTTGTCATAGCCCATAAAGTGGTTTCAAAAGCTGAGGGACGCATAGTTCATATAAAGGATGTCCACCCGAGTGATGAAGCAATTGAGCTAGCAAATAAAGTCAATAAAGATCCTAGAAAAGTTCAAGTTATTTTAGATGAAAGTAAACAGATAATGAAAACAAGAATATTGTCAGGTAAGGATGAAGGTTTAATCATCACCGAGCATAAACTGGGTTTTATCTGCGCTAATTCGGCTGTTGATGAATCAAATACAGACCAAGCCAACACCTTAATTTTATTACCTGAAAACCCAGATAAAAGCGCAGAAAGGATAAAGCAGCGCTTAGAGAAAAAGTTTAACTGCCGAATTGGCGTCGTTGTTACAGATACATTCGGTCGACCATGGCGATTAGGACTAGTCAATGTTGCTATTGGCCTTGCCAATGTGCCCTCTCAAATAAGCCTTATAGGTGAGAAAGATGCGTACGGGCGTGAATTATCAGTGACCGTATCAGCGTTAGCCGATGAATTAGCAGCCGCTTCAGGTTTACTAATGAGTAAAAGTGGAAAAAAACCAGCACTGATCTTTAGTGGAGTGGATTGGTCGCCCCAAAACAGTTCTGCTTTAGATTTATTAAGACCCCAAAAAGAGGATTTATTTAGATGATAAACATAGCACAGACAACCATTGCCATCTTAGGAGGAACAGGCCCGCAAGGCAAAGGACTAGCACTACGTTTTGCGCAAGAGGGAATTAAAGTCATTTTAGGCTCAAGAAATACAGCCAGAGCCAAGGAGATTGCAACTGCACTTAATACACAACTTATGGAAAATACTGGAGTAAATGGATTTGCTTTGATCAGAGGTGAAAATAACCAAGATGCCATTTTATCTTCAAATGAAATGGTCATTTTAGCGGTTCCATACAGTGGTCATAATGCGACATTAACGGCAATTAAAAACGATCTAAAAGGCAAAATATTAATTGATATTGTGGTTCCATTAGCTGAAGGCAACCCTAAAGCAGTTGATATGCCTAAAGAAGGGTCTGCAACTGAAGCCGCTCAAGCCATATTAGGTGAAGACATCCCAGTCGTTGGCGCATTGCATAACGTATCAGCCCATACACTCAATGCAACCCATAAGCCGATCAACTGTGACATTTTAGTTTGCGGTAACGATTTGGCTGCTAAAAAACGCGTTATAGAGCTTATAAAAGTACTTAAAGTTGACGCCTATAACGTAGGTCCATCCTATAGCGCTCGATGCGTTGAAGCCATAACGCCGATGTTAATAAGGCTCAATATCTCGAAAGCCGTTCCATTTAGTCATGCGGGGATCAAAATCTGGTCACCCGAAATAATGAATGCTTAATCATAAAACAATAGACGTATAACAGGAGAATAAAATGAAATTTGGTATCACTTTTAAAGGGTTTGTTAGCCCAGAAAGAGCGCGTAGCTTAGTTAAACAAGCTGAAGCAGCTGGATTTACACATTGTTGGTTTTACGATTCTCATGTCTTATGGCGTGAATGTTACCCCGCTATTGCCATGTGTATGGAACATACCACTAAAATGAGCTTTGGTCCTTGTGTAACAAATCCTAATTCTAGAGATTGGTCTGTCGCAGCGAGTTTATTTGCAAGTTTGGCACTACAAAGTAACGGTCGTTTTCATATTGGTTTAGGCCGAGGCGATAGCGCAATGCGTGTTATGGGTAAAAAACCAGCAAAATTAGCTAAAGTAGCAGAATTTACCACCAAAGTTAAAGCGATGGTTAGAGGCGAAGAAGTTCATTATGGCGAAAGCCCCGAGCCCGTTAAGTTCCCGTGGGCAAACGGATATGAATTACCCGTTTATATTGGCGCTTATGGACCAATGGCATTAAAAACGGCGGGTGAATATGGCGATGGTGTTGTCTTGCAAATCGCAGAGCCACAATTAATAAAATGGTTTGCTGAACAAGCAATAAAAGCCGGTAAAGCGATTGGTCGAGATATGTCCAACTTTGAAGTGATCGCTTCTGCTCCTGCTTATATTGGCGATATGGATTACTGTATCGAACCGACAAAATGGTTTCCTGCCATGGTAGGTAATCATGTCGCAGACATCGTCGAAAAATACGGGGCGGACTCGGATGCTGTTCCAGAAAGTTTAACCTCTTATATAGAAAAACGTAAAGGATATGATTACTCAAAGCATGGTCAAACCGACAATGCTTTCCTAGACTTTATTACACCAGATGTCATTGAGAGCTTTTGTGTTTTAGGAAACATAGCACAGCATATTGAAAAACTAACAGAGCTAGAAGACGTCGGTACAACGCAATTCAATATTTATTTAGATAGTGGTGATGAAGAATACATTATCGAACAATATGGTAAACATATTATTCCGAAGTTTACTCAATAATTATATAACAAAAAAGCAAGGACGCTTTTAAAACACTTACTCAACGTCTGAAAATAAAATCAGATGACTGCTATTATTAAGGGGAAACATGATGACAACTAATAAAATAAATGGTCCGCGATTGTGGGATAGCCTAATGGCTATGGCAAAAATAGGGACTACGCCAAAAGGCGGTGTATGTCGCTTAGCCTTAACGGACTTAGACAAAGAAGCGAGAGACTTATTTGTCTCTTGGTGTGTAGAGCAAGGCTGCACTATTAAGATAGACAAAATGGGGAATATTTTCGCTCGTAGAGCAGGCTTAGATAATAGCTTACCCGCCGTTGTTACAGGTAGCCACTTAGATACACAGCCTACTGGCGGTAACTTTGATGGCATCTTTGGTGTTTTAGCTGGCCTAGAAGTAATACGTAGTTTAAATGAGCAAAACATACAAACTTTGCACCCTATTGAAGCATCCGTTTGGACGAATGAAGAAGGTTCTCGCTTTCCACCTGCAATGGTTTCTTCTGGTGTTTTCGCTGGTGAATTCAGCCTTGAATATGGATTAAGTCGAGCGGATCTTGATGGTTTGACTATGGGTCAAGAACTTAAACGAATCGGATATGCTGGTGAAGAAGAAGTGGGAGGGCGAGCGCTGAAGGCTTTCTTCGAAGCACATATTGAACAAGGGCCAATTCTTGAAGATGAAGATATCACTATTGGTGTCGTTACAGGTGCTCAAGGTATACGCTGGTATGAAGTAAAATTAACCGGTATGGAATCACATGCCGGTCCAACACCAATGTATAGTCGAAAAGATGCCTTAGTAGGGGCGGCAAAAATTATAGATTTAGTTAATCAAATAGGATTAGAGAATCAACCCAACGCTTGCTCAACCGTCGGATTACTCAATGTCTTTCCAAACTCCAGAAATGTCATTCCGGGCGAAGTGTTTTTTACCATAGACTTAAGACACCCCCATGATGATGTTTTAGAGAAAATGGATGAAAAATTAAGGACGGTAACCAAACAAATTGTTAAAGACTTAGGTTTAACCATGGCGTTTGAACAAATTTGGTATTCACCTGCGGTTCACTTTGATCAAAGTTGTGTTGAATCGGTAAGAAATGCCGCAGAAAAATCAGGTTATAGCCATAGAGATATAATTAGTGGCGCAGGTCACGATTCAAATTATCTCTCTCGTGTTGCGCCAACTTCAATGATTTTTGTGCCGTGTAAGGATGGAATTAGTCACAACGAAGCTGAAAGTGCTAAGCCTGAAGATTTAGCTGCCGGTTGTGAAATATTATTTCAAGCAATATTGGCTCAGGCAGTAGAACAACCGTAGGAATCATCATGTTAAATAAAATTGCAGTAATAAAAGAGATTGCTTTTAGTGAGAAGCGTGTTGCATTAACTCCACCTAATGTTGAAAAGCTAGTTAAAGCAGGCTTAGCGGTTATGGTGCAAAGTAATGCGGGTAATGCCGCAAGTTTTTCAGATGAACAATATCAAAAAGCAGGTGCCATAATAAAGACTGACGCGGCATTCATAGTTAACTGGGCTGATGTGGTATTACAAGTCAATTCAGCAAGTCTTGAAATGCCCGATGCGGTAAAACTAAAGCCTAAACAATGGCTCATTGGCATGATGGACCCACTCAGTAAACCACAGCTAATCCGTAGTCTAGCAAAGCAAGATATTACAGCTATTGCGATGGAGATGATCCCTAGGATCAGCAGAGCACAAAGTATGGACACTTTATCCTCTATGGCAACGATTGCTGGTTACAAATCAGTGTTACTCGGTGCAAGCGCCATGGACAAGATCTTTCCGATGTTAATGACCGCTGCAGGTAATTTACGCCCAGCAAGGGTTTTAATTATGGGCGTTGGTGTCGCGGGCTTACAGGCAGCCGCCACGGCAAAACGTATGGGAGGAGTCGTAGAAGCTTATGATGTTAGACCTGCTGCTAGAGAACAAATCTTATCTGTTGGTGCTAAACCGATTGAATTAGAACTGGATACAACTCAAGCAGAAGGTGCCAATGGCTATGCAAAAGAACAAGGCGATGAATTTTTAAAGAAACAACGAGAGCAAATGACCAAAGTGGTAGCCGAACAAGATTTAATCATTACCACAGCCGCCATCCCTGGTGGAAAATCGCCGATATTGGTTACCGAGCATATGGTTAAACAAATGAAATCAGGAGCTGTAATTGTTGATCTAGCCGCTGAAAGAGGTGGCAACTGTGATTTAACTCAATTAGGTAAAACCATTATTGCTCATGACGTCACCATTATTGGTCCTGATAATATTGTTAGCTCTGTTGCTACACATGCCAGCCAATTATATGGAAAAAACTTAGAGCACTTCTTGTTACACCTCTATCAAAAAGAACAAGGTTTAACACTCGATTTAACAGATGAAATAATTGAACAAACATTACTCACTCATCATAAAGAAATACTTAACGAAAGAGTTAAATCTTTAATCGAAGTATCTATTTTGACAGAACAAAAGTTAAGTATTGAAAGTTCAAAACAAGAGAGGTCTTAGCATCATGGAAATCCTAATTTTACAATTATCATTATTCGTCTTAGCTGTTTTCTTAGGCGTTGAACTTATCACCAAAGTTCCTGCAACATTACATACTCCCTTAATGTCTGGCTGTAACGCTATTTCAGGTATTACGATTGTAGGAGCCATTCTGGCTGCGGGTGTTGATGGTGAAATATCCCCACTTGTGAGCACCTTGGGCTTCATTGCCGTAGTGCTAGCAACAATAAATGTTGTTGGTGGATTTTTAGTAACTCATCGCATGTTAAGCATGTTCAACAAAAGGTAATGACGAATGATATTACTTACTAATACACTTTATTTAATAGCGTCCATATTCTTTGTACTGGGGATTAAAGGATTAACGCGTCCTAAGACAGCGATTAAAGGTAATTATTTTGCAGCCATTGGTATGCTAATAGCTATCGTGGTGACACTTTTCAACCAAAATATTTTATCCTTTGGTGCCATTATTGCTGGGATAATCATTGGGAGTTTTATCGGGGGTTTAATGGCAAAAAAAGTTAAAATGACTTCAATGCCTCAAATGGTTGCTCTACTTAATGGCTTTGGCGGTGGCGCATCGCTTTCCATCGCAGTAGCGAGTTATATTATTCCTGCGAGTGTTGCTGAAGAGGTTGCTTTATTTTCACAAGTAGCCGTTATATTGACAACTTTAATAGGCGCGATAACTCTAACGGGTAGCGCAATAGCCTTTGCCAAGCTGCAAGAGTTGATCAGTGGTAACTCCATTGGCTTTACAGGCATAAAGTATTTTAATCTTGCCTTAACAATTACGGCATTAATTATTGGTTATCAACTGATCGCTGGCCCTCAAAATATGACATTAATGTTCCTCTTAATAGGCATAACATGCTTACTGGGAATCACATTAGTTTTACCTATAGGTGGAGCAGATATGCCGGTAGTGATCTCATTACTCAATTCCTACTCTGGAATAGCAGCAGCAGCAGCAGGTTTCATTATGGGTAATACCGTTTTGATGGTCTCTGGCGCTTTAGTAGGTGCTTCGGGTATTATTTTAACTCAAATAATGTGTGTTGCAATGAACCGTTCAATAGCAAACGTTATATTCGGCAGCATGGCAGAAACTAGCGGTGAAAAAGTAGATCCAGACGACGTTTATGCAGGAAAAGTTAAATCTTCCAGCCCTGAAGAAGTGGCCATGATTTTAGAGACAGCCCGTCGTGTAGTATTCATCCCAGGCTTTGGCATGGCAATGGCGCAAGCTCAACATGCGGTACGTGAACTGGCTTCCTCTTTAATTTCGAAAGGTATAGAAGTTGAATACGGTATTCATCCTGTTGCGGGTAGAATGCCAGGTCATATGAATGTATTGCTAGCAGAAGCTGAAGTTGACTATGATCTAATGAAAACCATGGATGAAATTAACCCAACGTTTGATCAAACCGATGTCGCTATAGTCATTGGTGCCAATGATGTAACTAACCCAATGGCTAAAGAGGATAAATCCTGTCCCATTTATGGTATGCCTATTTTAGATGTTGGAAAAGCTAAAACAGTTATCGTGGTCAAAAGAAGCTTAAGTGCAGGTTTTGCTGGGTTACCTAACCCTCTTTTTGCAAACGATAATACCCTGATGCTTTTTGGCGATGGGAAAAAAGTGATTCAAGCATTAAATACTGCATTTAATGAAACATTTTAACTTTTCAAAGTAAAAAATAGGCTACCGCCTCTTGAACTTGAACAGAGAGGCTTTTTTGATGATTTAAAGTTTAAATATATCTTAAAAAGATTTCATCTGAAAAAACACTAAGCAAATTAGGTTTCTATTTAACACCCAAGCCCTTTAAAATCACTTGGCAAAGAAAGTTGGTCGCCATCTCAAAATCATTTTTTTCAAGTTCTTTTTTATTCAGAACTAATTTTATTTGAGCAGAAAAATCGGCATATGTTTGAGTGCTTGCCCAGATCATAAAAAACATATGATAGGGGTCTATTGGATCCATCTTTCCATCTGCAATCCATGAATTAACTAAAGCAACATCGGTTCCAAGTGTCTTGACTAATTTTTTTTTCAAATATCCCTCAATATGAGGCGCATCATTTATTATTTCATTTGCAAAAACTTTTGAGGCATTAGGGTGTATTCTAGAGATTTCCATTTTATCTCTTATATAGTTTTCAATTTTAGAGGCGGGGTCATCGCCACTTTGATTTGTTAAATTTAACTTATCTAACCAAAGATCAATAATATTTTGTAATACACTTTGATAAAGAGATAATTTATTCGGGTAATAATAGAGTAAGTTTGTTTTAGATATATTTACCGCTTTGGCGATTTGCGCAATTTTAGCACCGGCAAATCCAAACCGAGCGAAGATATTTTCAGCTTCCGCCAGTATTTTTTCTTCATTGGCGGCTCTAATACGACTCCGACTGCGAGGTATGTATTTGCTGCGTTTAATGACTAATTCGTTCATTGATTAGAAAGTAACCTTAGTAGACTGAAATGAAGTAATGCTTTTTACGTTAGCCAGACTAAATTATAGCTAGACTTTGTTGATCTCGCACTAAAAAACTTTCCCACATCATCATAAATCAACAATATTATCAAACAGATAAAGAATTTAAAACGGGTAATAATTGATCCGTATCAAACTTATATAATTTAATACAGATCTAAATATCACTCGACTTCATTTTACAACATACATACAGGAACTTCACAATACACACAAGAATATTACAATATATACGCGATAATTTCACAATGCAACAAAAAGCCATATGTTAGGGTGTATTGATATCTTGGCTTCAAATAATCAAGGTTGACGGCAGATAACTGAATAGCCCAACGCCACAGCTAATTAAATGGCATCGTTTAGTATCTATTCCTCTTTAATTCGCCAGTCACCATGATAAACGTTAAAACTATCGGTTTTAGTAAAGCCGATTAAGGTTACATTAAACTTCTGGGCTGCGGTGATGGTAAGCGCGGAGGGAGCGCCAACCGCTACAATTATATGAATATTGGCCATAATAGCCTTTTGCACTAATTCAAAACTAATACGGCCACTAAGCACCAATATAGTTCTTTCATTGTTGGTGTTTGTTAAACAGTGCATACCAATGACTTTATCAACGGCATTATGGCGTCCAATATCTTCAGCGATTGAGAGAAACTTATCCGCATAATACAAACCGGCAGCATGTAATCCACCCGTTTGAGAGAAAATAGCTTGATGCTGTCGTAACTGCTCTGGTAATTTGAAAATACTTTGGCTACTAATTGTTGTCATATTTTCAGTCATGTTCTCAGTCAAAGTTATCGGGGCTTTGAGCTGTAGTGCGTTTAACGACGTTTTGCCACAAATACCACAACTTGAATGGCTGGTAAATTGGCGCTCAATGGCTAACCAATTTGGCTGTACATGCTTTGCTAACACCACACATACCGCGTTGCCTTGATGTTGCTGTGTATCAAATTCACAATCGGTTATATCATTTTTATCGTTTATGATACCTTCACATAATAAAAACCCATGAATCAAGGCACGATCATCGCCTGGGGTACGCATCGTAATGGTAAGTATTTTGGTTTGATATTGTTGTTTAGCTAAGTCGTAATAAGTCAGACTGATTTGTAGCGGCTCTTCTACAGCAATAAAGTCTTCTTTAAGTTTCTTATGCCAATTACCTTTCTGGTGGTCGGTTGATTTACGTTGATAATGTTGCCTAGGCATCACCTTGACTGCCAGAGGGTTGTAGCTCTCTTTTCTGTAGTACATTCATTACTCTTATTGCTAATTTATTTTGTTAAGCGAGCGAGCTTAAGCTCATTATAAAGCAGATGAGTTTTCATCAAAGCAATGCTTTAATGTTCAATAAAGCCAACAATAATGATAATCTGCGTTATTCAATTTGAGGTACATATAGCACCTCAAATGACTCACTAACAATGACTCTATTGATTAAATAGAGGCTTCAAAAAAATCTTTTTGCTTTTCTATCTGTTCATTTCTAGTGATCTGCCATTCTGACAACGTGTTAGTTGCTTCGATTTTAACCGCGGTGACTTTAAACTCGGGACATTTAGTGACTTTATCTTTTTCCCAGCCTTGTATGGCATTAATTGCCGTGTCGGGGTGATGGAAAGTAGTAAAGACAGTGCCAACTTTCACTTTTTTGGAAAGTCGGATCATAATTGAAATTGCATTGGTTTTACTTATTAAACTCACCAGATCACCCGTTTTTAAAGCGAGTGATTGCGCATCACTCGGATGAATTAACAACTCATCTTTTTCATGCCACTCACTATTTTTAGTTCGCCGTGTTTGTGTCCCCACATTGTAATGTACCAAGATACGGCCCGTAATTAAGGTAAAAGGGAAGTCAACATCCGCAGTCGATTTTGTTTCCTGATAATCACATATTTTAAGTGCCCCACCGCCTTTTCTTATGATTTTATCTTGATGCAAAACAGGTGAACCATTAGGGTTTTCTTTATTACAAGGCCATTGTACACCACCAAGTAGATCAATTTTATCGTAGCTAACCTCACTAATATCATCCCATAGACCTTTCATTTCATCCAAAATTTCTTCTGGTTGATTGTAGTGCATGTCAAAGCCCATCGCAGTAGCGACTTTAGCGATAGTTTGCCACTCTTGTAATTCGACTTTAGGCTTCAAAGCATTTCTTACACGACTAAGTCTTCTTTCTGCATTAATAAATATGCCATTCTTTTCTAAAAAGGAGCAGCCAGGTAAAAAGACATGAGCAAAAGCAGATGTTTCATTTAAAAACAGATCTAATTGCACAACGAAATCCATTTTAGATAACGCTTTGGCAATACGAGGTAGATCAGGCTCAGATTGCATGATCTCTTCACCTTGAATGAAGAAGCCTTTAAACTTATCTTGTAACGCATTATCAATCATCTCTGGCATTTTCAGACCCACTTTAGTAGTCTGTTTTACCCCCCAGGCTTTGGTATATTTGTCTGCTACTTTTTGACTTGTCACATCCTCATAACCAATAGTGCTATGTGGATAGGCACCAACATCACAAGCGCCTTGTACATTATTTTGACCACGTAAAGGGTTTATGCCCGAGCCATCTCGGCCTAAATTCCCAGTTAACATAGCAAGGTTAGCAAGTGTCATTACACCATCAGAGCCATGAGCATGCTCAGTAACACCTAAGCCATAATAGATAGAGCTTTTGTGGCTAGAAGCATAAATATTGGCTGCTTTAACAATATCATAACTTGAAACCTCTGCAATTTTAGCGACATTTTCCGGGCTATGTTGTTCCTGTTTAATAAAGTCCATATATTCTTGTACAAAGGTTTTGTCTAAATAATTTTTAATATACTTTTTATCAATGAGATTTTGGGTAACTAAAACATGTGCAATAGCGTTTAATACCGCAACATTGGTACCGGGTTTTATTTGTAAGTGAACGTCGGCTTTAATAAGTGGTGAATTGACCAACTCTGTTTCCATAGGATCAATAACAATTGTTTTTACACCACTAACACGCATACGTTTTTTTAAGCGAGAGCCAACAACAGGGTGTGCGTTGGTTGGGTTTGCACCCACAATTAAAAACACGTCAACCTGTTCAATACTATTAAAATCTTGTGTACCTGAACTTGTACCAAGTGTTTGCTCTAAACCATACCCAGTAGGTGAATGGCAACGTCTGGCACAATTATCGATATTATTGTTACCAAAGGCAGTTCTATTGAGTTTTTGCAGGCTATATATTTCTTCTATCGTACAACGAGAAGAGGCTAATGAGCCTAATGCTTCATTGCCATACTTCTCTTTAATTTGATTAAAACCTTTGGCAATAAAAGCAAAGGCTTCATCAAAACTAACCTTTTTCCAAGGCGCATTAATATTTTCGCGTATTAAGGGCTCTAATATCCTTTCTTTATGGGTGACATAATCGTAAGCAAACCGACCTTTAACACATAAATGATTTTTGTTTGAAGCGGTATTACTATTAGGCGTAATTCTAACAATTTCATCCATTTTAGTTTCAACAATCAGACCACAGCCAACACCACAATAAGCACAAGTTGTTGCCACTTGTTTTGAAGGTAACCCCATACTGACAATGTTTTTTTCATTTAATGAAGCCGTGGGACAAACTTCAATACATTTACCACATGAGACACAGATAGAGTTTTTAAAATCAAATAATCCCGGACAAACTTCTGAATTAAGCCCTCGACCTTTAACGGTTAATGCGAAGGTACCTTGTGTTTCGATGCAGACTCTTACACATTTATAGCAGCTAATACATTTTGTGCTTTCATAATCAAAGTACGGTGCAGAGTGATCAATAACAGGTTTATGTGGTTTACGGTCTTCAACTAAAAAGCGAGATCCTCTTACACCATGCTCGGCACATAGCGTTTGTAAGTCACAGTCGCCATTGGCAGAGCAAACCAAACAATCTAACGGGTGCTCTGATATATATAAATCCAGTAAATTTTTTCTCAGCTTAAAGAGCTCTTTACTTTCAGTGGTAACAACAAGTCCTTCTGCGACAATCGCAGTACAAGAGGTTGTCGTTCTTGCCCCTTCAATTTCAACAATACATAATCGACAACCACCAATGGGCTTAAGGCTATCGGTTGCACAAAGTCTTGGAATATTAATGCCGTTTTTTAAACTGGCACGCATAATCGACTCACCCTCAAAGGCGGTAATTGTTTGCCCATCAATGGTTAAACTGACTTCTTTTTTAGAGTCAACAGCTGGCGTTCCATAATCACATTTAACATTGATAGCATTGCTTGGGTTATATTTTGACTGCATGATTATCTTCTCACATATTTGTTGTAACGGTCTTCAAACTCATTAGGAAAATGCTTAATCAAGCTTAAAACAGGAACAGCGGTAATGCCGCCTAATGCACATAATGATGTTTGTGTTAAGGTATCGCAGAGTTCTTTGATGAGAATAATATTTTCATTGACAGACTTGCCCGAGATAACTTGTTCCATCATCTCAGCTCCACGTCTTGAGCCAATACGACAAGGAGTACAAGTTCCACATGACTCTAAAGCACAAAAATCAAAAGCAAAATGGGCTAACTCTTTGGCGCTGGCGTCATGACCCATTACAATGATCCCACCATGCCCGATATGACCTCCTAAGGCTTTAAAGTGCTCATAGTCTAATGGGTTATCTAAATCATTTTTAGACATGTGGTAGCCAAGAGGTCCACCTATTTGTACTAATTTCAATTCTCTTCCTCCATCAAAAGAGAACTCTACACCACCACCAAAATCGTCAATGATATCTCTAACCGTGATACCAAAGGGTAATTCAACTAAGCCGCCATATTTAATGTTGCCGCTGAGCTGAAATGGGCAAGTACCGCGTGAGCGATCATATCCATATTTTGCATATTCTTCACCACCCTTTTCAATGATAGGCACCATACTTACTAAGGAGATAACATTGAACAATGCTGTTGGTTTGCCAAAAAGTCCTTTATGAACAGGAAAAGGTGGCTTTACCCGAACGGTACCGCGTTTCCCTTCTAAACTATTTAATAACGCAGTCTCTTCGCCACAAACATAAGATCCGGCACCTACTCGTAAATGAATATCAAAATCTCTGTTACTGTTTTGTACATTTTTTCCTAACCAGCCAGCTTGGCGAGCGAGATCAATGGCATTATTTAAAACTTTTCTCACAATGGGATATTCAGAACGAAGATAAATATAACCTTCACTTGCACCCACGGCTAACGCGGTTAAAAACATTCCCTCTAAAATCATAAATGGGTCACCCTCGCCCATCATGCGATCTGAAAAAGTGCCAGAATCGCCTTCATCAAAATTACAAACCACAAATTTTTCTTCTGCTATCGCATCTTTGGTCGCTTGTAATTTTAAATAAGAGGGAAATGCAGCACCACCTCGACCTCTTAAACCAGAGTACTCCATCTCTTTAATTATCATTGCAGGGGACATTGAAAACGCTTTTTTGAGGGCAGTAAAACCACCATGCTTAATGTAATCGTCAATATCCATGGGGTCCACTAAGCCAACCCGAGCAAAACAAAGTCTGGTTTGCTTGGCAAGATAAGGTACTTTAGTAATATCACCTATTCGTAATTTATGTTCCCCTCCGTTTAAAAAGTTGGCAGCAAACAACTCGGCTACATCTTCTTCATTGACGGGACCATAGGCAATACGTTGGCCATTAACTTCGACTTCAACTAACGTCTCCAACCAAAAAAGCCCCCAAGAACCATTGCGAATAATTTTAATATCTTGGTTGTTTTGCTTTGCTAGCCGCGTAATTTCTTGTACAACTTCATCAGCACCTAAAGAGACAGATGTGGTATCTAGCGGAACATAAATCTTAATCATTGTTTATTTTCCTTTACAATTTTTATTGATGATATTTTTTACGTTATCACTGGTTACCCGAGCATAAAGTTTTTCATTCACGACAATGTTAGGACCTACTGCGCAGTTCCCTAAACAAAAAACTTCTTCTATTTCAAATTCTCCATCGTCCCTTTCTTCACCAATATCAATTTCTAATGTGTCACATAAAACTTTGATCATATTTTTAGACTTTCTCGCATAACATCCTTCAGCCATGCAAACTTTGATAACATTTTTCGCTCTTGGTGTAGTTTTGAAATCACTATAAAAACTCACAACGCCAAGCACACCTGCTTCAGACAGGCTAAAAGCATTTGCTAATGCTGGATATAATTCTTCATTGATATAGCCAAAGACATCGGCCAAGTTTCGTAGTGTTTCAACTAAGCCCCCTCTTAAATTGATATTTTTTTCTATTATTTTAAGTGCCGTATCAAAATCATATTCTTTAAACATATTCGCATTCTCTTATCTGTTTATTAACTTGATGCCGAACGTAATGTTTGACGCAATCGTTCTTTACTTGTCTGAAACCTAACGCCGCAATAAGCGCTGAGTACACTTGGTTAAAATGAAGCGACGCTGAACGAGCCAACGCTAACGAATCCGACTTAATTAGTTTGCTAGTGTAGTGTGAGCGTATTGACTCTCACCTTAAATACTCTCTTCACTAACTTTTGGTTTACTTGAAACTAAACATGCTGCCTATAAGGATAAACGTAACAAAGTAACCCAACTTTGATTGAAAACAAATTAACACTTTATAATCGCTCTTTATGGGGATTTACTTGACCAGATCATGATTTAAAGTGAGTCTGTATTTTCGAGGCTGGATCAATTACTTTGGTATAGCGAAGGCTTACTAAGATTGTGTTGAACTAATACCAATTTCACTAAGTTTCTTCCCACTCAGCGAGATTTAAAAGGCTTAGAGGCAAGGCATTGATTGAAGAGAATGGTTATTCCCTTGTCAAAATCAATAACGTAGCATATATGCCTTTTAAACTCGCCCTTTGGGAGTT
>JBAHZW010000051.1:0-51690 GCA_037132835.1 Colwellia sp.
ATGCCTATGTAGTATACTCAGGAACGCTTTATAAGCGTCATCTTCGAAGTCTCTCATCGAAGATCCATTGCGCTTTAGAAACGGGATCCCCGATTAAAATACCACGGGGATGACGATCCTGAGCCAAGTGCATAGGCATGACATTTAAAGGTTTAAAGTTTGGTAATTAGTGTATTTATTGATCGACGTTAATGTCATTAAGGTTTGCCTGTTTTCTCTGATTTCAAAAGTTACTATGCGATTATTTCCGTTTATATTTAATGCTACTTCATGCTTACCCAGTGACAAATCTAAACGCAATATGTGTATGCTGTCAGGTAGGGTGCTCCAGCTACGGGTATCTGCTTTTTCAGAAGCTATATTGTATAAGGTTGCTAAAATATTACCTATATCACTACCTTGTCGGCTCATTTGTTGCCTTATTTCCTCTTTAGCAACAAGACGCACAATTTGTCTGGTGACTATTGCGGGCATATCCTCTTGTAGTTGTTTAGCTGCCAGTGATTGTAAGCGTACAATTTCTTCAGATTGATATTGCTTGCCATTATAGCTTAATGATAGCCCTGAATATTGAGGTAAATGATTTGGGTAACTAGGTAAAGCAACGCTATAAAAACGAACATCATTATGGCGAGTAAAGAGTGGTAGATGGAAAGATATTTCTTGTTTACTGCTGATAATACCTTGTTCAAGAAGAATAACTAACTGTCCTGTTGGTGCTAATTTTGCTGAATGGTTAATGGTTTGAGTAATATTGCTAGCTAAGCGTTTTTTAAACAGTAGTATGTCATTAGCCATGCCAAGATCGTTTGCTAATCGCCATATATCCTTTTGTAATGTAAGGTTTAACGGGTAAATTTCTAAGGCCTTTTTATAGTCTATATAAGCATCATTTTTCTGGCCTGCGGCTTCGTAAAGTACGCCTGAGAGGTAAAATGTATAGGCATTTTGAAAACCATTTTTTAATTTTCCAATAACACGGCTCTGAGAAGGATATTTACTCGCTAAAGTATCTGAATCGATGCCTTTGTTGGCCATTTCTTGTTGAGCTTTATAAATTTCTTGTTGATTAGCCTGTAACGCTTTGTTTTGTACTAGGTTGGCGCGTCGTATTTCAACCATTGCGCCAGAGAGATCTTTTTGGTTTAAGTAATTGAGTGCTTGATAAGAATGCAGCATGCTTTGTTCATAGTAGGGGATGTCATATCGTGTTGCGTTATCGTTACTTAAGATCGCTGCCGCATTTTCAATACCACGACTTACTTGGATTTTTGCGGCTTGTTCATCTTGTTGTACTTGCTGGTAAACGCGCTCGAAATCTTGCTGGCTTTGTTGATAATTACTGGCTAGGAACTCTAATCGTGCTTTTTCTAAGACACTTAAGCTATAGCTACCATCTCTTTCACTGCGCTGAGGTATTAGCGTTAGTGCTTGTTTAAAATCCCCTTGTTGTTGCGCTGATTTAACCTCTTGCATTTGCTTATTATAATGACTGAATAAATCGCTAAATCCAGTCAAGGAACAAGCGCTAATGACTAATGAAAGTAAAACAGACGTAGAGATTTTTAAAAAAATATTAAACATTGAGCTAGCTTATCTTGTTCAAGTTATATAGCAAGATGTTAAATGTTAAAATGTTTGTCTATACCAACAGTCTTAGTTAAACATGCCTATGCGCTTGGCTCAGGATCGTCATCCCCGTGGTGTTTTAATACGGGGATCCAGTTTCTAAAACGCAATGGATCTTCGATGAGAGACTTCGAAGATGACGCTTATAAAGCGTTCCTGAGTATACTACATAGGTATGTTAAGTTATTTATCAAGGATAGTGGTTATTACCACTTAACTTACCGTAATACGAGCAAATTTACGTTTACCGACTTGGTAAACCGCGGTAGTGCCGGCAACGATCACTAAGTTACGCTCAGTCACTTTTTTACTGTCTATTTTAGCCGCGCCTTGCTTAATCATTCTAAAAGCCTCTGAAGTACTACTCACTAAACCTGCTTCCTTAAGCAAGTTAGCAATGGCTATTTCACCTTTTTCAGTGGTAATGGCCAGCTCTGGCATATCATCAGGCAGTGCGCCTTTTTGAAAGCGATTGATGAATTCATCATGGGCTGCTTGTGCGGCGGCTTCATCATGAAAGCGGGCAATCAGTTCTTTCGCTAAATCAATTTTAACATCACGAGGGTTTTTACCGTTTTCTATATCGGTTTGGTAACGTTCAATTTCAGCTAAAGGTTTAAAACTGAGTAACTCATAGTAGCGCCACATTAATACATCTGAAATCGACATGATTTTACCAAACATATCGGTAGGGCTGTCAGTAATGCCAATGTAGTTACCTAGTGATTTAGACATTTTTTGAACGCCATCTAAGCCTTCGAGCAATGGCATCATTATGACTGTTTGTGGTCGTTGACCTTCAGATTTTTGTAATTCACGACCCATTAATAAGTTAAACTTTTGATCGGTACCCCCGAGTTCAACATCCGCTTCTAAGGCAACAGAATCCCAGCCTTGTACTAATGGATACATAAACTCATGAATGGCAATCGCTTGGCCATTCGCATAGCGTTTTTTAAAGTCATCACGCTCCATCATACGCGCAACGGTTTGACGAGAGGCGAGTTTTAACATGCCAGCCGCACCAAGTTTTTCCATCCAAGTTGAATTAAAAACAACGGTCGTTTTGGCGGGATCTAATATTTTAAAAACCTGCTCTTTATAAGTTTCAGCGTTGGCGAGTACATCTTCTTTTGTTAATGCTTTACGGGTAACATTTTTACCTGTTGGATCACCAATCATACCCGTGAAGTCACCAATTAAAAAAATAACCTCATGACCTAATTGTTGAAATTGACGTAGTTTATTAATTAAAACCGTGTGCCCTAAATGTAAATCAGGCGCTGTTGGATCAAAACCCGCTTTAATTTTGAGGGGCTTCCCTGCTTTTAATTTTTCGAGTAACTCTTCTTCGACTAATATTTCTTCTACACCACGTTTTAATTCGGCAAATGCTTGATTAACTTCGGTCATTAGGACTCCACTGATCTGTTTTATATACCTAGCCTATTAAAAATAGTTCTTAATAAATGATAACGACTGATCTGTTGCACTAAAATAAGGTAAATATTCAGTTGAGAAAGATGTGGTTATATTGACTAGGTACGTTTATTTAATGGTCGAATTCTACTGTACTTTGTTGGTAGGATAAAACCTTATAATGGATTTAATGGCTTTTTTATTAAAGAAGCTAGGGTCTTCATGTTAAATAGGCATAAAAGAGGGGTAATAATCTCTTTAAAGATAAATAATACGAGTCAATAAAGCCTAGCTAAACAAAGTCGCTAATAACATGAACAGGGCACTGTGTTAATTTATTGTTAAATTAACAGACTATAAGTACTGACAGTACTTTATCTTATGTGAATTGGTATGAGTAATTGACTTTTAGGTACGGTAGGCGCTGACTTTTATTATGATAACGACGGCTTTTAGCCGTTATTTTTTCTGTTGTTGCATAGCGTTTTAATATAGTGGTAGGATGACCTAAATTTGTTATCGATTTATCTTTTCCGTTTATAATGTTTCGAGTCGTCCTTTGTTAAAAAAATTATCAGAAATCTTTCTTAAATTACCTAAACAACATCGCTGGATAATTATTGGCTCAAGTTGTTTTTTGTTTCTTTTATTGGTTACACCGTCAAGTGAAGAAAGCCTTGAGACTGAACAGAAGCTAGCCAGTCAACGTATTCAGCTTACGTTACCCGAATATATAGTACCTGCGGGATCGGCGTTTAAACATAGCGCATTGCCGCAGCGGTCTAATATCAAACCAATTAAAAATCAGCCGTTAACCGAACAATTACCCTCGTTAGATAATTCGCTGCATACTCAACCAGTTGGCAGCCTGACGAGTGGTAATTTGCAGCGAAAAATTAAGCAACAAGATTCTCTAGACGCGCTTAATTATATAAGTTGGCAAACGGTGCAGGTTCGTAGTGGTGACTCTTTAGCATTGATATTAAAACGTTTAGGCTTTAATGCACAAACAACCTATGCGGTGAGCACTGCCAAAGGTGAAGAAAGTAAATTATTAAGAAAACTGAATGTTGGTGATAAGTTGCGTATTGCCAGTAATGAAGAAAAACAGCTAGCAGCGCTTGAATACCCACTGTCTAAAACAGATACCCTGTTTATTAACCTTGTTGGAGATAGCTATCAATCTCATCGAGAAACAAAACAAGTAGAAATACGCGAAAGCTTTAGTTATGGCACCATCAAATCGAGTTTTTGGAACGCGGGTGTCAGTGCCGGATTAAATGATAGCCAAATTATCAATTTTGCTAACATGTTTGGTTGGGATATTGATTTTGGACTCGACATTCGAGCCGGCGATAGTTTTCATATTACTTATGAAAAGAAGTATGTCGAAGGAGAGTATATCGGTACAGGTAATATTTTAGCGGCAGAAATAACGAATCAAGGTGAAGTGTTCCAAGCTATCCGCTTTACCGATGGTGAGTATTACAGCCCAAATGGCCGAAGTATGCGTAAGGCTTTTTTGCGTGCCCCGGTTAATTTTAAATATATTAGCTCTAGTTTTAAGCCTAAACGCTTTCATCCCATTCAAAAGCGTTGGAAAGCACATCGAGGTATTGATTACGCGGCGAGAACAGGCACACCCGTGGTCGCCGCAGGTAATGGTAAAGTTACCCAGGCTACTTATAACAAGTACAATGGTAACTATGTTTTTATTCAACATGGTAATGGCATAGTCACTAAGTATTTACATTTTTCTAAACGTGCAGTGAAAAAAGGTCAGCGGGTAAAGCAGGGACAAATCATTGGTTATGTAGGTGCTACGGGTCTAGCCGCAGGGCCGCACTTGCATTATGAATTTTTATTAAATGGGGTTCATCGTAATCCTCGAACCGTTAAGTTACCCGATGCACGACCTATCGCTAAGAAATATAAAGACGCTTTTTCATTGTTAGCAAAAGAAAGGCTAGCGGCGTTAAACGGTGCTAAAAATGCGCTACTTTCGACCACAGAAGTGAAGATCGCGAGCAATGATAATTAATGATAGAGAGCTTGTTGCTGAAGGGAAATACTATATAGGCTTAATGTCAGGGACCAGTGCTGATGGCATTGATTTAGCGCTAGTAGACTTTACCAGCAAGGATAAAAAACCTCAGTTAGTTGCCAGCTATTATCAATGTTATAGTGATGTTATTGCAGAAAAAATCACCTCATTGTATCAAGCGGGTAGTGATGAAATTGACCGTGCTTTTCATTTAGATGTGGAGCTAGCACAGCTATTTTCTCAAGCAGTTATCGCGCTACTTAATCAAGAAAATCTAAGTTCAGTAGATATTATCGCTATTGGTAGTCATGGGCAAACTATTCGTCACCGTCCAAGTGGTTGTAATCCATATACTTTACAAATAGGTTGTTGCCATACCTTAGCGACTTTGACTGGCATTAGAGTCGTAGGGCAGTTTCGTCGTAAAGATATGGCATTAGGTGGTCAGGGAGCACCTTTGGTGCCCATTTTTCATCAGCAGTTATTGACTCCGGATGTAGCCGCAAATTTTGTGGTGAATATCGGCGGTATTGCCAATATTACTTTTCTACCAGAGCAAGATTCAACAGAAATGGTGCTAGGTTTTGATACAGGACCAGGGAATGCCTTACTCGATGACTGGTTTACGAAACATCATGCAATGAGTCGCGATAAGTTTGATAGAAATGGAGCTTGGGCGACAAAGGGAAATATTAACCCAGCGCTACTTACGCAGTTTATGCAAGATAAATACATAAAAGCAATGCCGCCCAAAAGTACAGGTAGAGAATATTTTCACTTGGCTTGGCTTGAACAGCAATTGTCAGATTTCACCGGAAAAAGTACAATAAAAACACCTGAAGCCGTAGATGTTCAAGCGACCTTATTAGCTTTTACCGCACACAGTATTAGCGAGCACATCATCGCATTATCGACACAAGGTCAAGTTTACTTGTGTGGCGGCGGTGTGCACAATAGTGCGTTAGTTAATGGACTAAAAGAAAGGTTAAATAGCTCAACCACAGCTTTTGATGTTAATAACATAGCCGTGTTGGGTCTTGATGGTGATACTCTTGAAGCCATGGCTTTTGCTTGGCTTGCTTACGCTTTTGACCACAAACTTGAGAGTAATATGCCTGCGGTTACGGGTGCAAGTGCAAGCTGTACGCTTGGTAGTGCTTTTTTACCTTAAGGGGAGGGCGGCTGATCTTACGCAGTTAAACCTTACTCGAAAAGTCCAATAGTCTCGGTCATTAAGCTCTTCTTAAATTTTGATGTTTAATAATATATCATGCCTATGAAGTATACTCAGGAACGCTTTGTCAGCGTCATCTTCGAAGTCTCTAATCGAAGATCCATTGCGCTTTAGACGCTGGATCCCCGTATTAAAACACCACGGGGATGACGTTCCTGAGCCAAGAGCATAGGCATGTAATATATTGGCTAGTTTTAGCGCAGGTCTTCTGCAAACTGTAGGGTGTTTATTGGTATTACCCCTTTTCACTACTATACTTAAATGTGAATATTAAAAATGAGCTAGTGGGCATATAGTGGTTCAATATTGCACGGAAGTTATATTGAGGAGGATAAGATGGAATTTATAGACATTTATATTGGTATGAAATACGGTAGTAAAAAAGGCAGTGGTACTGTCAGTTGGCTTGATGGTTCAACTCACACTATTTACATGGTTGATTCTAACAATAACCATAATTTTGAAGTTAATATCAGTGATATTACTGATGATCCACAAGCGCATAATAAAGAAGGTGATTACTATTAACGAGCACTGAATATAGCCTGCTGAAATAAGTAAAAACCCGTGAACGGTTTGATTTTTCGGGTTTTATCAAAAATCCTCTTAGTATACCTCGTTCAAACACTGTGTAATTTATTGATCTAGATCAGGTTTGCCTATCTAAAGCAGTTAATGTCAGCTAAAATTCGCGTCATATTTGTAGCTGATAACTTGTTATATAGGACGCTAGACCATGATACACCACGAAGAAGATTTTAAAGATACTACCTCCGCCATAAACATAGTAATAATTATTGTCGCTGTAGTTGCTCTACCTTTATTACCTATGATAATGGGTTGGTTTACGATGTTACGTTAAGCTATGATCTACATAAGTCCTTAAGTTGCTACTGGTGAGAAGCTCCTGCTTCTCCTAGTAACTTTAACCTTTAACAAAAAAAATTCTTTCCCTTTCTTGACTCTTACTCCATCAATACCGCAATAACACCTCAATATCTCCTTAAAAAAAGCAAATATATAATGCTATATTCAGTGAGTACACATGCCTATGCACTTGGCTTAGGATCGTCATCTCCGTGGTGTTTTAATCGGGGATGACGTTTCTAAAGCGCAATGGATCTTCGATTAGAGACTTCGAAGATGACGCTGACAAAGAGCTCCTGAGTAATACCATTTCCATTAAATTAGTCCCAAAGGGCGAGTTTAAAAGGCTTACTATGCTGCGTTATTGATTTCGACAAGGGCGCTACACGGAGGTAGCTTATTAGAGAATGCAGGAGCATATTCTCCTGAATAACCATTCTCTTCAATCAATGCCTTGCCTCTAAGCCTTTTAAATCTCGCTGAGTGGGAAGAAACTTAGTGAAATTGGTATAAACTACATAGGCATGTTGTTTTATGGTTGTTGAATAGTTAACCTGAAAGCGAACTATTGGCTTTAGGTAAAAATGTGTAAACTAGCATCAGGGTATAAAAGCTGTAATTTTCTAGTAAAGTTCCATCAGCTTATTATACCCATTATTTATATTTATTACTCAGCGCTTAGAGATCAAAGTCAAAAGCTAAAAGTTCAGGTGAGTAAATAGAGGGACATTATGTTATCTAAACAATATCAATCTTTTGCTGAGCAAGTTGCAAAATTTCTGCCCAAAAAGCGAATTATTACCGATTATACACGGCGTTTAGCCTATGGTGTTGATGCTAGCTTCTATCGCTTAGTCCCTCAATTAGTATTTATAGTCGATAATGAAGCTGAGATTATTACACTTATTAAAGCAGCAGCACAAGCACAGTTAGCAGTAACATTTAGAGCCGCAGGAACGAGCCTTTCTGGTCAAGCACAGTCTGACTCTATTTTAATTATGCTCACCAATAATTGGCGTGCTCATGAAGTAATAAACCTTGGTTTAAAAATTAAGCTAGGGCCTGGTGTTATAGGCGCGGATGCTAATAAATACTTACATCCCTATGGACGCAAAATAGGTCCTGATCCAGCCTCCATTAATACGTGTCAAATTGGCGGCATTGCGGCTAACAATGCTAGCGGAATGTGCTGCGGTGTTGCGCAAAATAGCTATCACACACTTGATAGTATTCGACTGGTTTTACATGACGGTAGTGTACTTGATACCTCTGATGCAGAAAGTATTTCAGCCTTTAAAGAAAGTCATCAACCACTGCTGTCAGGGCTAAATACACTGGCTAGGCAAACCTGTAGTGATGAAAAATTACGTGACTTAATACACCATAAATACCGATTAAAAAATACCACGGGCTATGCCATAAACGCCTTGATTGATTTTGAAGATCCAATCGATATTCTTGCGCACTTGATGATTGGCTCAGAAGGGACTTTAGGGTTTATTTCATCCGTCACTTATAACACAGTGGTTGAGCATAAATACCGAGCATCTTCGATGGTATTCTTTGCTGATATGCAAACAACCTGCTCCGTGGTAAGTGCTTTAGCCAACGCCAATGTATCAGCTGTTGAGTTAATGGACGGAAGGTCGTTAGCGTCAGTCAGTGATATGAAAGGTTTACCTGACTTCATTAAAACACTCGATAACAATGTGGGTGCATTGCTGATTGAAACTTGTGCTGCCAATCAAAACTTATTAACGAAACAAATAACCGCATTAGAAATGTTATTAAGTGATTTTGAACAAATCAATGTTATTCACTTTACTGATAAAGAAAGTGAGTACTCACAACTCTGGGCTATTAGGAAAGGCATGTTTCCCGCCGTTGGTGCCGTACGAGAAACGGGCACTAGCGTTATCATTGAAGATGTTGCTTTTCCTGTTGCGCAGCTTGCAGGTGCGGTGGCTAAATTACAACATCTTTTTGAAAAGTATCATTATGATGAAGCCATTATTTTTGGTCATGCACGTGATGGCAATCTACATTTTGTTTTTACCCAAAATTTTTCAACAAAGACCGAAGTAAATAGATATAAGTCTTTTATGGATGATGTTTGTCAGCTTGTTGCGGTAGATTATCAAGGCTCACTTAAAGCTGAGCATGGCACAGGGCGAAATATGGCGCCTTTTATCGCATTAGAGTGGGGAGAAAAAGGGCTCGCGCTAATGCAGCAAATAAAAGTCTTATTCGATCCAAGTAAAATACTCAATCCGGGGGTTATCATTAATGAGGATCCGTTAGCGCATATTAAAAACTTAAAAGACTTGCCACCAGCCAATAAAATTGTTGATAAATGTATTGAATGCGGATTTTGTGAGCCAGTATGTCCTTCAAAAGGGCTGAGCCTTACGCCAAGACAACGTATTACTACTTACCGTGAAATTAGTCGTTTAACCGTCGCAGGTGACAATCCTCAGTTATTAAGTGAGCTTGAAAAAGACTTTAATTATTTAGGTATTGATACCTGCGCGGCTATCGGTTTGTGTGCTGATCGTTGTCCGGTAGGTATTAATACGGGTGATCTTATTAAAGAGTTACGTCACCTTAAAAATACTAACTACCAAGGATTATCAAAAAAGTTCGCTAATAACTTTGCTAGTATTGAAAAAATGACGCGGTTTACATTAGCGCTTGTGGGGCTTATTCAGCGCCTTATTGGCAATAAAGCAATGGCGAGATTAATGAGTACAATACGTAAATTATCAGTGAATAATATGCCATTGTGGAGTAAATATCTGCCCAATAAAGCCCGTTATCGACCAAGAATCGTGGCAAGCGACATAAATACCAACAATAACACTAAACCTAAAGTGGTTTATATACCGAGTTGTGTCAGTAGAAACATGGGACAAGCGATTGATGCAATGGAGCAACGTTCATTAACCGAAGTGACCTATGCTGTGTTAGCTAAGGCCGGTTTTGAGGTTATTAGCCCTGACTTTACCGGCGAGTGTTGCGGTATGCCCTTTACCAGTAAAGGCATGTTTACCGAAGCTGAGCAGAAAAAGGATTCACTGTTAAGTAAACTGAACCAGTTGAGTGAAAATGGTCGCTATCCGATCCTTATTGATACCAGTCCGTGTAAATATACGCTACTGGAAAATAAAGCACTTATTGCCCGTTTATCTATTTATGAACCCGTTGGTTTTGTTATTGATGTCTTAGCTAAGTATTTAACTTTTAGTCAATTAAACGACACTATTATGCTGCATGTTACCTGCAGTAGTGTGCGTATGGGATTAACAGCTAAAATGCAACAACTTGCCGAGTTATGCAGTAATAATGTTGTTATTCCTGAACATATACAGTGTTGTGGCTTTGCTGGCGATAAAGGTTTTACCACACCGGAGTTAAATGCAAATGCCTTAGCCACGTTAAAAGAGCAAGTACCTAAGGACTGCTCTGTAGGTTATAGCAATAGCAGAACTTGCGAAATAGGTCTGTCTCATCATGCAGGAATTGATTACCAATCTATACTTTATTTAGTCGACAGAGCAACAACCGCTAAGTAATTTAAGTCGACTAATCAACTATATAGCTAAGTTGTATTGCTCTGGATAGATGAAAACTTAAACGAATTAATGGTATTACATCTTAAGCATCTTCTTTTTTGACTTTATTTGACCTAGAGCTCCACCATACGGCTAATGATGAGCCTGAAATGTTCATCATTGGACCAAACACGGCTGGCGCTAAGCCAAGGCTACCGACACGGCCCATTTCAAGGGCTATACCGGAAGCTAGGCCACCGTTTTGCATGCCTACCTCAAAAGCGATAGTACGTGATGATGCCTCATCCATGCCCAATATTTTGGCACTGCCATAACCAAGTAGATAACCCAGTAAGTTATGTATAGCCACCAATACAATTAATATTGCGCCAATACTTAATAGATCATCTCTACCCGCGGCAGTAATAATCGTCGTGATCATAGCGATACCTACCATTGACAGTTTTGGCATGGCTTTATCAAGTAACGGCAGCTTTCCGTGGAAAAAGTGATTGAAAATCAATCCGGCAATAATTGGTAAAATGACCATTTTGATGATACTTAAAAACATGGCGATGGAGTCAATAGGAATAAATTCCCCAGCGAGAAGAGACATGTAAAGTGGCGTAAGAAATGGTGCTAGCAAGGTAGACATTGCCGTTAATGTTAAGGATAGCGCTAGGTTAGCTCCTGAAATATAGGCCATAACATTTGAAGCTAAACCACTTGGTGAACAGCCTACTAGAATTATGCCCGCAGCAATTTCGGGGGGTAATCCTGACATAGTGGCTAAGCTATAACCAACGATAGGCATAATTGTAAATTGACAAAGTAAACCGATGAATACCCCTTTGGGCATTTTAATGACCCGAGTAAAGTCACTTACGTTCATCGACGTGCCCATGCCAAACATGATAAGCATTAATAAAGGAACAATTAATGAGTCATATTGAAAATCACCAACCCCTTTAAAAACTTCGGGGTAATATAGTGAGGCACTTACGGCGGCCAAAATAATAAAGGTAAAGGCGAAACCACCGAAGTTTTTAGTGCATTTTAAAAATAACACCAAGAGTAAAAAAAAGGCGATAACAAAAGGACCTGATATAGCCCATTGCTGCATGAAAATTAAGACTAGACTGACGATACCTGATAATAGCGTCAGGGAGCCGAATAGTTTTTTAGCTGGTAACATAGTGCCTCCGTATAAGGTATTAATGTAAAGTTCACTTGTTCTTTCAGTGGTAGTGCTTCCGCGGCGTTATTTCTCCGCGTGTAGTATTTCGTCCAATTTTAAACCCGTTAATTTCATAATGCTTTTTACCACATAAAACATGATAGCAAAAAGCATGATCATTGAAGGTATAGCAATAACGGGATAACTTAACATGGTCATTTCGCCAAGTTGTTCGTTAAACTGCGTTGTGCCAGCGGGACTCACGACAATCCATTTTGCTAACAGGTAATTCATGGTTGCTGAAAAAACAAAGGTAATTGATAACAGGTGGTTTGCTCTATTTACCTTTACTTTAAAGTCATATGTTTTATTTTTACTTTCGAGCGACTCATAGATCAAAGTTAAATTAAATAATATCGGGTTTAATAATATTTTGGCAATTAAAGGTTTGCCCCAGAAACCTGAGACTAATACCACCAAGCCAATAGCCGCTGGAATAGCCGCTTCTTTAATGGCTAGCCACTCAACATCCAATTCAAATAAACCAATGCCACCGGTTAACAAGGTGCTTAAAAAACCAAGCAAAGAAATAAAATTCATCGATTTGTTTTTAATAAAGTCATACAAGCCATAAACGATAGGGAAAGTTAACGCCAAAATTAAGGCATTAACTGAGCCTAAATTTTCTTCTCCTGACAATTTCATTAAAATAATCGATGGAATTGCAATATTAAAGATGAGTTCTAGCAGTGTATTGCTAGGGCGCTTAGTTTGTGTTTTAGTTGACATGATTGATTCGTATTAAGGGAGCTGACAAGGGTCAGTCTATTGAGGTCTACATTTATCTTATCTAATAATAGCCAAAATGTCATACAGTAATCGTCAAGTAGTTGGTTTGGCTTGTTATGCGTTGTGCATCTTTATCATTGTAGGCTTGAAGCTAGCTAATCTTACGATAGAGAAAACGAATAATATCTCGCCAAGTTATTATGCCTATCGGGCAATTGTTGTTATCGACGACAGGGAGGCAGGATACACCATTATCATGAAAAATCTTAATGGCCTTAGAAAAAGAAGTCAGCTCTGTAATTGAAACAACTTTTTTTGAAATAATCTGATGAACTCGCTTGTTTAACATGGCTAAATCTTTATCGTTTGCACTGGGTAATTCAATGTTCGAGTTTGTTGCTTTTAAATAATCTCGTTCAGATATTACCCCGACAAGTTCATTGTTATCATTGGTCACCATCAAATGATGAAATTTATGTTGAATAAATAATGTACGAACGACGAATAATCTTTCTTCTAAATTTATACAGGTGATGTTGGCACTCATTATTTTTTTAATTTTCATATTTTATCTACAATGTTGTTTAATAAAAAATAGTGAAAAACTCTACGTCAAGTCTGTGTCGATAAAGACGTTTTATAGCACTTTAATATTTTCAAAAGTCATGTCAATAAGGTGAATACGTAATCCCACCTTGATACTCATGCTTATATACCCGTGCAACTTGAAAGTAAAGGACTTATGATAAATCTATGGCCTATGTAGTATACTCAGGAACGCTTTATAAGCGTCATCTTCGAAGTCTCTCATCGAAGATCCATTGCGCTTTAGAAACTGTATCCCCGATTAAAACACCACGGGGATGACGATCCTGAGCCAAGTGCATAGGCATGTAACTTTATGGCCTTAGGCATCCTGTCTCAGTTCCTATTTGTATCGCTAATTTTCATAAAAAGTGATGTGGATATAGTTTATAGTAAAAAAAAACGCCTTCTGCATGTTTATTGCAGTATTGTGCGTAAAAATTAATTACAATACGACTATACTGATTTCCCCTTTTAATTTGTGAATGGAATAATGACTAAAAAAACTAAGATTGTAGCAACGGTATCAGACCTTAAAGGCGATGTAGCCTTTATTGGTGAATTATTTAAACGCGGCGTAAACGTTGTGCGTTTAAATACAGCCCACCAAACACCTGACGACACACGTAAAGTCATTGCAAACGTACGTGCAGTGAGTGAAAAAATAGCGGTTTTGGTTGATACCAAAGGCCCTGAAATGCGCACTAACTTGAAAATAGAAGAAGATTTAGACATCAAAACAGGTGATAAAGTTGTTTTTCGTGCTGACGGCTTAGATGCGGTAACCACAAAAGAAGCGGTGCAAGTTAACTACTTAGGTTTTGTTAAAGACGTACCCGTTGGTGCGCATATCTTAATTGACGATGGTTTATTAGAATTAGTTGTTTACAGCAAAGATGAAAAACAGCTTTATACTACCGCATTAAACAACGGTAAAATTAAGAAGAAGAAAAGTGTTAACGTTCCTGGTGTTGAAATTAATCTTCCTTCAGTGACTGAGCGTGATAAAACCTTTATCGAAATGGCAATTGAGACGGGTGTTGACTTCATTGCTCACTCATTTGTTCGTAATAAACAAGATGTTTTAGATGTGCAAAATATTTTAGACGCGAAAAACTCGCCGATTAAAATCATTGCTAAAATTGAAAACCGTGAAGGGGTAGACAACTTAGATGAAATATTAGAAGTTGTTTATGGCGTCATGGTTGCTCGTGGTGACCTTGGTATTGAAATTCCAGGTTACGAAGTTCCTTTAGTGCAAAAAGATATTATTCAAAAGTGTATTAAAGCAAAAGTACCAGTAATTACTGCAACCCAAATGCTTGAAAGCATGATTCATAACCCTCGCGCGACACGTGCTGAAATATCAGACGTTGCCAATGCGGTTTTAGATGGAACGGATGCTTTAATGCTTTCGGGTGAATCAGCATACGGTGATTACCCATTTGAAGCGATTGAGACCATGGCTAAAATTGCTGAACACGTTGAAGAAAAAACAGCTAAGGGTATTAACCTTGATTCAGAAGACAACATCGCAAACTTACAGGCTTATATTGCAAAAGCTGTGGCAAAATCTTCTCGTGATTTAGACGTTGACGCGATTGTTGTGCCAACATCAACTGGCTCAACTGTGCTTCAAATTGCCTCTCACCGTCCTGCTGCGCCAATCTATGCCGCATGTTACAAGCCTGAAGCGCTTCGCTTACTCTCTTTAAGTTATGGCGTAGAAGCATACTTAATTGATGTGCCAGAGCGTAAGAACATTATTAAAACGTCGATTATACCTCTTTTAGAAAACAAGATTTTAAGTAATGACAGCTTAGTGGTTATTGCTAAAAGTGCGCAAGGTGCGCCTAAAGGTGAAACGAACCGCTTGGAAATAAACACAGTGGCTTCATTCATTAACCGCGTAAACTAATTTATTTAGCATTACCGCGCTGATACGGAAAAAGCTTAAACCTCATGGTTTAAGCTTTTTTTATGCCCTGCGAGAAGTAAACTTTGACGGGATTAGCTCTTGATGTAGGTCATTTACATATCTCGAATGGTTTGGCCAAATGATTCAACATGTAACCAATTAGTAAATTCAACTTTTGCATTGGGATCCGTAGGGCCTTTAGTCATCCACATGATAAATCGGATCATGGTACGATCGATAAATGTGTATTTTGCATATTCTATTTCACCTGCAAAAATAGCAATTTTATTAGGTTGCCAAGACGTTTCTTTGAGGAATTTTTGCAGATAGGGGTTAGTTTCAACCTGATTTTTTTCAGGCTTGCGAGCGACCACATTAACTGAGAAGAAAGCATTCGCTTTGCTGCTTAATAATTGCTGATGCTCTTCTATAAAGACATAAACGTGCTTACTGTGTTTACCGTAATAAATACTCGCGCCTATCACTATTTTATCAAATGCATTTAGGTCTACGGTATTGACTAAATCGATGGCAATGAGGGTTACACGATGTTCGTGACTTCCATTACCTTGAGTCCTTTCAATAACATGTTGTAAACGTGAACATATTTTTCTGGTCTGCCCGTTAGTAGATGAAAAGATGATAAGCGTTTTAATCATTTAATTCTGAGACCATTTTTGTTATACCGCGCAACAACTATAGGGTAAAAGATAGTCGCATTATGGTGACAATTTGACTTAGAGTATACCCCTAGCAACGGGTAGTTAGGCTTTATGGACTTATTATATACCTATTACCATTCAACGTGCAGGATTTTAGTGGGGATTGAAATGACTTTAGGCAAGAAAAATTATTGCAGCATAGTCACGCTATGGTTTAATTAATGAGTATCAATGGTCTGATTTATAGTGGTTTTGTGTCTTTTGAATAAAATAATCTAAAGGAATGCTCAAACAGATATTCAGGTCATCATATCTTGAGGGATTAGATTGCCAGTATTTTTGAAAATCTGCTATCATTAATTATTACAATAAAAATTGACAACTTGGTACTTACCTTGCCTAAAAAAACAAGTAACTCTGCATCAAGGCTAGAAAGCCATTTCTTTCAGGTTAAACATTTATTGCAAATCATTTGGGCAGTACAGGCCACCTTATTCCTTGTCATCTTGCAAAGGCTTTATTTAGAGCAATACCTTATTTTCTTTGTTCTTGTCGGTGTTGTCTTTGTTCTTATCGCTGTCTCTATTCACGCAAAAAAAAATAAGGTTGAGGAAGCCGCATCATGTCTATTAATTGTCATTACTGGCCTGCTTACTTATTTTATGTGGGCATATGGTGGCATATTTGACGAGGCTGTATTCGCTTATCCCTGTATTTTGATTATGGCGGCCATGCTTGGGCTCAGACTCTTGTTCTTGTGTTTATCGGCTTTTGTTGCCTGTTCAATTATGCTCAATGGTATCGTAAACTCTTACGGTATTTATACCAACACCTCAACATCCGTTGACATCGATTCAGCCATGCTAATTACTTTAATCCTCATACTGACGGGTTACACTATTTCTGTTATGGCAAAGGATTTTAGAAAAATCTTAGTTCAGCTAGATGATGAAAATAAGATAGTCCTAAAGTCTAAAAATAATATTGAAATGTTACTACGTCATGACATTCTCACCGAGATGCCAAACCGACTAATGGCAGAAGAATTTTTTCAACGGGCTATGGCCAAATGTGGCAGAGACAATGCTCAAATACACCTAATGTTTATTGATTTAGATAATTTTAAGTTAATGAATGATGCTTTCGGTCATCAGGCAGGAGATTTATTATTAATTGAAATTTCAGCCCGATTGAAAGGAATAGTCAGAGGTAATGACTTGGTTTGTCGTTTTGCTGGCGATGAATTTGTTATAATTTTTGAATCCTTAACCAATCCTGAATTAGTGGCCAGCATTGCTAAAAAAGTCATCTCTGTGGTCAAAAAACCATTTCATTATCAAGGTCACGAATTTATTTGTGGTTGCTCTATTGGCGTCTCTGTCGCACCTAATGAGGGCCGTTGTTTTGATGTGCTAGTACGTAATGCTGATACCGCTATGTATCACTCTAAATCTGTTGGCGGCAATAGTTTTCATTACTTTAATGATGAAATGAATACCTATGGACATGAATACTTAAGTTTAATTACTTATCTAAGGAAAGCCATTAAAGAGAAACAATTTTTTTTAGTTTATCAACCTAAAATAGACCTTAAAGAAAATAAAATTATTGGCGCTGAGGCGTTGATTAGATGGAATCACCCTGAGAAAGGCGTTGTTTTTCCTAATGAATTTATTGGTGAAGCTGAAAAAGCAGGGCTGATTTGTGAAATTGGCGAATGGGTTTTACAACAAGCTTGTAGAACTTGTAAAGAGTGGGTTTTCAATGGTCTGGATGAGTTTTCTATCGCGGTAAATGTTTCTGCGAAACAATTTGCGCGAGGTAATTTGTCACAAATAGTAAAAAATGCGTTGGAAGAATCAAATTTGAGTGGTAAGAATTTGGAGCTTGAGATGACAGAATCGCTATTAATTGATAACTCTACCGAGCTAAAAAACACTTTTAAGTATATTCAAAGTTTAGGGGTGAGTTTCTCCGTTGATGATTTTGGTACTGGCTACTCAAACTTGGGTTATTTAAAGGAATTTGATATTTCTAGCTTAAAAATAGATCGTTCTTTTATTCATGATATTGCTAATAAACCTAACAATAAGTCCCTAGTGAAAGCTATTATACAAATGGCCAGAGGCCTTGAATTACATACCGTTGCTGAAGGTGTTGAAGATACGGCTACTGCTGATATGTTAACTGATTTTCAGTGTGATTCGGCGCAAGGGTACCTTTGGTCAAAACCTTTAACTCAACGTGATTTTACCCGATATATTAAAGTGTTTAATGAGGGCTCCTGAGTAACCATCACCTCAATCAATACCTTGGCTCTAAGCCTTTTAAATCTCGCTGAGAGGGAATAAATTTATTGGACTTGGTATTCATATATTTTGAAGAAACCTTCGATAAAATTCATTTCATTGAGACCTTTTATGGATCACAACAGTTATTGTTATAAAGAATTCATTTTGTCATCTTTATGACAAGCCAATTGACTTTAAACAAAATAGCGAAAAGCTTATCTCGAAGATAAATACAACATTACCTCCTCATTTTCAATTAATTAACGGGTAGCAAAAAGAGAGCTAGCTTAAGAGTACTCTCAGTTTCTATTTTCATTTTACCTGTTCAAAAAACACCGACAAAGATTGTGTAAATTATCTTCGTTTCTGGCTTGTGAATTGCACTTACTTTTTGTACTAATCTACTTAGTTTTTTTACTCGTGCGAAAATCGATAAAAAGGTTGTAAATACCCACTAAAATAAGCACGAGAAGATAAATTAATCATATTGGTATTAATTATACTAAATTTATTGATAGCAGAGTCCTGGATTGCATTAAAAATTAACCTTGTGAGGCATGATTTACAGGTACTTATGAGCCCATTTAAGTTAATCAGTTGGCGCAATCTTGAGCGTAAATGCTGACTGTTATAAGTGGCGACTAAGCGATCCTATTTAAGATGTTTCTGTTAAGTGTGTTGATTAAAAGCCCCCTATCCTGCTTTATGGCGTTTAGTATCTTATACACTTAAAAAGGATAAATTATATGGCTACTGTATATTTTTCATCACCCATTATGCGTAAAAATAAAAAAGTGATACCCGTTGTTGGTAAACGCAACGCCTTATTAGGGCTAGCACAAGAAAACGGTGTTAAAATTCCGCATGAATGTGAAGATGGTCGATGTGGTTCTTGCCTAGTAAAAGTCACTCATTTAGATGGTGATCATGTTAATGGGGCAATGTTAACTGACAAGGAGCGTGAGGGACTTAAAAACATTGGTAAGTTATCGCAAAAAGATGCGGAGCGTGCATCAGTGCGTGATTTACCACCTAAATATCGCCTTGCTTGCCAAGCGATTGTGACTGATGAAGATGTGTTGGTTGAATTTACTGGAGAGCCCGGCGGTGCATAATAATACCAGTTCCGCTAATTAGATGTTCTATTTTATACGTAGAGAAAATTGCCAAGTACAAGGCATTTATTTTAATCACTAGTTGTTCTAATGATTAAATAAATAACAATGTAATGGGTGATTTTAACAAGTAGAAATGAACACATAATTAATGGGATTGGTATAACCCTTTGCCAACTTATTCGTTTGGCATCGGGTATTTTAATTAATCGCAAAGGCTGTTGAATTTATTTAGCAGCCTTCTATTCTTCAGCTAAGAGCATTTGAAATACGACTACCTCTAAGTACAAATACTTCAAGGATAAAATCTTAATGCCTCTATTTAAAAATATCAAATATAGTGATTGCACAATGAATACTTTGAACTACAAATCTAAATCATCTTGGCTCACTTTACTGACACCAATCACATGTCACGTTTTTTTATTTCGATTAAACTTTTAGGGGTGATCCCAAGCATTTTTGCTGCTGATGTTTGATCTCCGCTGAAATATTCAGCAGATCTAACTATTTTTGCTTTAAATTCATTGGTTATCGCGACTAATGATATTTGACCGCTTTCATTTAAGAAATTTTCAATGCTAATTTCTTTTTTCTTAGAAGGAGGCTTCCAATTTTGTTCTATATAATCAACTAACGTTAGGCTTTTTTTAATTAATTTATCATCACTTTTACAGCGCTGGTAATCCGCACTCAGAATGGCTATTGTTTGCAAGTCTCGATAATTACCTTCAAATCTCCTAGACTTATGCGTTAACCAGTTATGAAAGTTCAGATCAAAATTATCAGAGTTTTTTTCTAATAATGGATTTTCAGGCTTTATACTTCCCTTAAATAACATATCATCCCAAACCGTATTAAATTTATTTTTGATTGATGATCCAGCTTCAATTGCATTAAACTTTAACACTCGCTGAGTGATACGATCTAATAGGTCTGGCAGGATAAACTCCGCTAATTCATCTTGTTCCTTATTACTAGCAACAATTAGTTGAAATTTAGATGTCGAAGGTTTATTTTCCCCCAAAGGAGTGAATGTAAAATTGCCATCACTCTCAGTTTGTAATGCAGTCAAAAGCATCGCTTGCGTCGCTTTATCAAGATGATGCACTTCATCTAAGAATAGGACTTTATTTTTTGCACTTCTAAAGGCACCATCCCTGTTTTCAGTTGCGCCAGTAAAAGCACCTTTTTTATGACCAAAAAGTTCACTTATTGCTAATGCAGGGTTGCTTTGAAATTGAGCGCAATTGACTGATATTACTTTATCTTTTTTGTTATCTGGATCGTAAACCTCTTGCACTACTGTTGTTTTACCCGTTCCTCTAGGGCCAAGCAACATGATAGTAAAGTTGTCATCAAACTCTTTATATTTTTTCAACCAAGCAAGGGTATCTTGCTGTTCGTCAGATAGTTTATAATTTTGAGTTTTATTCGATTCCAATGTTGCCAGTAAATCTTTATTTGCAGTTACGATTTCAATTGGTGTAAATCGTTGTTCGTCTTTCGCCTTTTTGGGTGTCTTACATTTAATAAAAGTACTTTGTTTTAAACGAGGAGATGACCATGATAAGTAATAAAAAGCTATCTGAAATGAAGTTGAAATCCCCCAGAGATTAATATAAGTATTAGCATTTATAGTTGTATTTTCTATCCATTTTTTAAGTGCTTTCGCTACTTTTTCTTCGTCCTCTAATTGTAAGTATGTTAAATCTAACTCAATAAATTCGATTTTTTTTGAACCGTATTTTTCGAATATTGTAGAGTTTTTCTTATACCACTCAACCTGTGTTGCAAGACTAAATTCATTGATGATATGCCAGAGATCTTTATGATGCGTCCAATGATTTTTGAGCCATTGATAATCTGGGAATCTTTTCTCATCATTATTATCTAAATCATTTATTAATTTAGTAAGATCATTTTTGCTTGTTTCAAAGTTTTTAGATGTTTTTTTAATACTTTCTCGTACTAATTTAAGTTTTTCCTCGGATTTAAACTCCTTCCATAAAGATACAGCATCCACAGCCTTGTAATCTTTTGGTAGTAGGTAGATCACTTTGTTGAGATTTTTTAGTTCCCCGTTCTTTAGTATTTTTTTAAAGGCAATATACTGATCTTCAGAGATGAAGTCATTAGTTACATGACCACCTGAATCATTAATAGTTTTTAATATAACATCTAAAAAACCGATTCCATGCCGTTGAAAAAACGGAGTGACGAGCGTAAATTTTTCTGACATAGATTATTTATTCTTATATTTATAAAAACTGATGGTACATTATCAAACAAAAAGGTTAACTTCAACAAACCAAAAGGTTTTTATTTTTTGTTATTGCGTGTTTTTGTATTTTTAATAATTCCAATTAATATTGTTAACTGTATGATATTTAAGTTATTATATGGTAATTCTCATTGTTTTTCGTTTTGGCACTTTACTTGCTCAATAAAAGGTGAATCCATAGTGATGGATTTACTGTTTTGAATATCGATATTAAAACCGAACTAATAAAACGAGGAAATAAATTATGAGTACTAAAAAAATTAATAATAAAGCCAATCAATCTAATGCGAATAAAGGAACTAATGGTTCCAATCAGCAATATGCTAAAGCGGTGGGTAATCGAGGTAAACAGTTAAATACCACGCCGAATAATGCTAATGGAGGTAAAAAATGAGCACAGGTGAGCTATGCGATGTCTGCACAGATAGTGAAGGGAATTTAAAGTCGACGTATGAATCGAAAGGTAGCGCTAAATTAACGGTTGATTATATAGAAGCTACGGAAGGGAAAAAACTCCGAATCTATGAGTGCCCACAAGAGAAGGGTTGGCACCTAACAAAAAGTACTAATCCTTAGTAAATAAATTAGTAATGGCAAGCGCCTATATGAAACAGAAGGGTCTTGTCATTACAAAATAAATGCAACAACTAACGATGCACTTTAATAAAGGTAAAATATTATGAAAGAACAGAAAATAATGAGTTTTCATTATCCCGAAGGGTTGGCTGCCATAATTGATGAGTCAGGTGCCTATCACATTCGAAAAGGTGAAAATGAAGCTTATCCACAGCGTTTTTATAAAACATTTGGTTTTTATGCTGGTGTTGCTACGGCAATTGATGACCGTGGTTATCTGCATATTGATGTTAATGGTAAAGCTATACATCAAAACCGATATAAATGGTCTGGAAATTTCCAAGATGGTTTATGCACCGTAGAAGACAATTCAGGATTTTATCATATTGACATAAATGGTGATTCTGCTTATTCCCTTAGATTTAGTTATGTTGGTGATTTTCGTTATGGTATTGCTGTCGCTTATCAAGGTGCCAGTGCTTTTCATATTTATCAAAATGGCGATCGTTTATATAACCATAGCTTTGAATATGCAGAACCATTTCATAAAGGTTTTGCAGTAGTACGAGGTAGCAGTGGTTATTACCATGTGAACAGAGAAGGCCGAGCTATTCATACTCTAAAGTTAAAACGGGCAGAGCCCTTTTATAATAACTATGCCTTTTGTGAAGATCAGAAAGGTAAATTGATTCGTGTTATGGATAATGGTCAATACACTTTTGTAGCTGCTAAGAAAAAATCCATTGAGTTAGAGGAAATTAGAGAGATAGTCAGAAAAGGAAACAAAGTCGCGCTGCTCATTCGTCATTCAGATAGGTATGAAATAACTAAAGATACACCTAATTGGGGTAATGATATAACGCTTAATGCTCATGGTGAAAAGCGTGCATTATTGTTAGGTAAAGCGCTGTCAGGTATTGGTGGCGTGCAATTGCTTACTAGCCCTGTACATCGTTGCATACAAACAGGGGAGTATATTTTAAAAGGGGTAAATAAATTAAAGAGCTCACATCAGACAGATAAAATATTGGGTGATCCTGGTGTCTACTTTGATCATTCCAATGAACATGAATTAGAAATGATGACTGATTTTTACGGATTTATGGATCGATTTCTTGATACGGGTGTTGCAAATGGTATGCGTCCGCTATCTGTTGCATCAGAAGATATGAGTAGTTTCATTGAGCATCAGATGGATAATTCACAGGTTTCAGTCTTGGTTACCCACGACTTGCATGCTGTTTGTATGATGTATTTTCTTGGTTTAAAGAAAGCAGACAAAGATGACTGGTGTGACTATTTGGAGGGAATATGTTTTATTCAAACTGAAGGTCAGATCACTGTTCGGCATCTAGCGGGATTAAAGGATGCTTCAATATGCTAACGATAGGGTTGTATGGTGATGCTGATCCTTTAGGCCAGCACAGGTCACATGATCATGGTGTGGCGGTAATGGAGAATGGTGAGCTTATATTTTCTTGCGAATTAGAGCGATTTACAGGCATTAAACATGATGGTCGTCTTAATCAATATGCCGAGCAATTACTTGAACCGTGGCTAAATTCGAAAGAGAAAATCAGATGGGTTTTGGTTAATTCTTTTATGAGTGATCAATTTACCAGTGAGAATGGTCTGTTGCAGATTGAAGCTAAGGATAAGTTGTTTGTTGAGCAGGTGATAATTAAGGTCAATGATACACATTCTATATTGACGCATGAAATGGCTCATATAGGCACTTGTTTACCATTTTACGGTAATTTTAAACCGAATAGTTTACTTGTTCATATTGATGGAGGTGCTTCTAATTCTAGTGCATCTGCATGGTACTTTGATGGTCGAGAGATACAGCATTTGGATCATTCCTGGCACTCCAAGTTAAAAGTGGCAGTCAATAATTTCAATGCGAATCCGTTGGCGGCTAAAATTTTAAATGTCAATATTGATGATCATTTGGCTATGCCAGGAAAGCTGATGGGCTATGCAGGTTTTGGTAAATATTCTAAAAGCTTGCATCAATCATTAGTGAAGAATAATTGGTATATCGAAAATGCGGAGCTTGTAGATATTACAGGTGGCATGGGCGCAGATATTGCTTGTTGTATGCAGCGGGAACTTGAAGAGCAGGTTCTAAGTTATATCCGTAAGTACCAGAGTCAGACGGGGGCTTCTGTACTTTACTATTCTGGCGGGGCGGCATTGAATATTCATGCCAATGTCCGGATTGAGCGTGAACTTAAATTTGATATCGTATGTATACCCCCAGCACCGAGCGATTGTGGCTTGGCGCTGGGGGCCGCTGCTTTTCTAGAATGGTTAGATGGTAAGCAGATAAAAATTCATTCTGCTTATTTAAATTCAACTGTATCTAAAAAATCAACAGTGGAGACAATGACGGGATTGATTGATGGTGTGAGCTTAGTAACTGATGTAAAGCAAGTTGCTGAATTTATTGCTGCTGGAGAAGTTGTGGCTGTGTTTGCTGGTGATGCCGAAATAGGGCCACGCGCACTTGGTCATCGCAGTTTGTTGATTAGACCTGATTCAATCAAACGAAGAAAACATCTAAGTGAAGTGATGAAGCAGCGTGAATGGTACCGACCCGTAGCTCCGATTATGTTGGAAAAAATTGCAGAATCAGCCTTGTTGGAATACTTACCAAACTCAAATTTGTCACGGTTTATGCTGGGGGCATGGACGGTAGCTAAAGAATGGCAACATTATTTTTCTGGTTGCCTTCATGCAGATAATACCGTTCGTGCACAGGTTATTGATAAAACAGATCCCGAAATAAATCATATTTATCAATTGTTAATGCTGTTGCATAAGCAGTATAAAATACAGGGCGTGATTAACACATCATTTAATAGCCGAGGCATGCCTATCGTAGGGACATTCGATCAAGCAATTGCTCAAGCAAAAATAATCGGCGCAAAATATTTATGGTGTCCCAGCCTTTCTTGATTTTACAAAGCTTACGGAGATGATAAGTTAAATTCATTTCTAAGGATAAAAATATGAAAAAAATACTCATAACGGGTCATGAAGGCCTTGTTGGCCGTCACTTAAAGGTTCAGATAGAAAGGACTGGGTTTATAGCTGTCGGCCTAGATATTCAAGCGCTGAATAGCAAATATAAGGGCGATATACTTGATCAGAATAGGTTGAAGGAAGCAATGGATGGTTGCATTGGTGTAGTGCACCTTGCTGCCGTGTCTCGAGTAGTTTGGGGTGAAAATGATCCTGAACTTTGCTGGAATACAAATGCTGAAGCGAGTAAGAAACTGTTCGATTTGGCATTAGAAAGTGAACACAAACCTTGGGTAATATTATCAAGTAGTCGGGAAGTTTATGGTGAACCTGACGATTTACCTGTTACTGAGTCTAGTCCGTTGTTACCTGTAAATGTGTATGGCCGAGCCAAACTTGCAATGGAGGAGGCGAGCCTAAAAGCGCGAAGAAAAGGCTTGCAGATAGCTATCGTTCGATTAGCTAATGTATACGGTTGCACGGATGACCATATAGATCGCGTCTTACCTGCATTCTGCCGAGCTGCTGTATTAGGTGAGACACTCAGGGTCGATGGTTTACAGCATACATTTGATTTTACCCACATATCTGACACAGTTGATGGTTTCATGCGAATAATAGCAAAGTTAGAGAGTGGTGAAATGAACCTTCCTCCCATTCACCTGTTACCGGGTTTGGCAACCACACTACAAGAGGCAGCTCAATTTGCTATTCAAGCTTCAGATAGCGATTCAATAATTCAAGAAGCTCCATCTCGATCTTATGATGTTGGCCGATTTGTGGGGGATGCAACGCGATCCAAAAAAATTTTAGATTGGGAAGCGAAGGTTACTCCTCAGCAAGGCATTACCCAATTAGTCAATAAATTTAAAATAATATTAAATAATAACAAGGAAGTAGCATGAAAGTTTTAAAAGTAATACATGGGTATCCAATGAGATATAACGCTGGTTCAGAGGTGTATTCTCAGATTCTATGTCTCGGTCTTGCTGCTCGAGGACATGAAGTTCATGTCTTTACTCGCGAAGAAGATCCGTTCAGACCTGATGGCGCTATGCGCTATGAAACTGACGTCGATGATTCGCGAATTAAGCTTCATATCACCAATAATCCAAGACACAAAGATCGTTATCGTTTAGATGTCATTGATCAAGAATTTGCCAAGGTTCTTGATCAGGTGAAACCCGATGTTGTACACATTGGTCACCTTAACCATCTTTCTACATCACTGGTCTTTGAAGCAAAAAAACGCAATGTACCAATTGTTTATACATTACATGATTATTGGTTAATGTGCCCAAGAGGGCAGTTTATGCAAATGCACTCTGAGGACAATAACCTCTGGGCTGCTTGTGATGGGCAAGCTAATAAGAAATGTGCAACTCAATGTTATGCTCGTTACTTTTCAGGTGCTGCTGAAGAGCGAGAAATCGATGTTGCATATTGGGAAAATTGGGTTGATCGACGAATGACTCATATCAGAGAAGTTGTCAATCAGGTCGACCTATTTATCTCGCCTGCGAAATACTTGAAAAAACGATATGAAAATGATTTTGGTCTTGCTACTGACAAGAGTATCTATTTAGACTATGGGTTTGACCGCCAACGGATGCAGAACCGTAAACGAAAGGCAGAAGAATCATTTTCTTTTGGCTATATAGGTACTCATATTCCTGCGAAAGGCATTCATCAATTAATCGAGGCATTTGCAATGCTCGAAGGTAACGCAACGTTACGCATTTGGGGGCGATGTCGAGGGCAGGAAAGTAAGGCATTAAAAGATATTGCTAGTAGCCTACTGGAAAGTAAATCTGTTCAGGTTGAGTGGATGCCAGAATATAAAAATCAACAAATTGTTGAAGATGTGTTTAATAAAGTTGACGCAATTGTTGTTCCATCTGTTTGGGTTGAAAATTCGCCACTAGTGATCCATGAAGCACAACAAGCCCGAGTACCTGTGGTTACAGCCGATACGGGAGGAATGTCGGAATATGTACATCATGAAGTTAACGGATTGCTGTTTGAACACCGCTCTATTGTTGATATGGCTAAGCAGATGCAGCGTATGGTAGATAATCATTCATGGGCGGTGTCACTAGGTGAACGAGGCTATGTCTTTAGTGAAGATGGAAATATTCCAGATATTACAGATCAAATTATTGATATGGAAAATATATATAAAGGATTATTGGCATGAAAGAAAAGAAGATAAATCCTTGGCGAATAACCATAGATACCAACCCTGATAGTTGTAACCTCAATTGTATTATGTGCGAAGATCATTCTGGTTATGCGGAGCCTCAACGTGAGCGTAAACGCAAGGGTACACAGCGGCTTAATATGACTAAAGAGTTACTCGAGCGTGCTGTACGTGAGTCGGCGGAAATGGGGGTGACAGAGCTAATTCCTTCTACTATGGGCGAGCCGTTACTTTATCGGCATTTTGATTTGATTTTGGATTTGTGTAAAGAGTTAAGTTTAAAAATAAACCTTACAACAAACGGTACTTTTCCTAGTCCAGATAAAGAAAAAAATGTTGAATACTGGGCCAAGAGAATAATACCCATTGGTAGTGATGTTAAAATCTCATGGAATGGAGCAACGGCCAAAACACAAGAACAAATTATGCCTAGATCTAGTTTTACGCAACATATAGATAATACCAAACGTTTTATTGCTGTTCGTGATCAAGTTGCTAAAGAAACCAATAATTATTGCAAGATGACAATGCAATTAACATTTTTGGAAACGAATGTAGCAGAAATTCCTGCGATGATCGAAATGGCTATTGAACTTGGTTTTGACCGTGTAAAAGGACACCACTTATGGGCTCATTTTGAAGATATAAAATCATTATCCTTACGTAAGGATAGTAAATCCATAGTACTTTGGAATGAAACGGTGAGGCTCTGTCATGAGATTGCGGATAAACACAATAATATTAGTGAACATAAGATAGTTCTTGAAAATTTTTTTGTATTGGATCCCACTCAAATTGAAAATATTGCACAGGAAGGAGAGTGTCCTTTTTTAGGTAAAGAGATGTGGATTGCTCCAAATGGTCGTTTTAATGTTTGCTGTGCTCCTGATCAGGAAAGGAAAAAATTAGGTGATTTTGGTAATTTGAAGCAAAATTCATTAGAGGAAATTTGGCATAGTGCTAAATATCAACACTTATGTGATAACTATATGGAAAAGCCTCTTTGCCTAAGTTGCAATATGCGTCGACCTAAAAATTAAGACATAAATATGTTGTTATGATAGAGGACTCTTGCTGGCATGTTTACAGACTCGAAATAAAGGCTCACAAGCGATGTTATTTATTTTGATCATGGAATAACTATTCTCTTTAATCGGCGGTGTATAAGAGCCGTTTCATAGGTATGTTTTCCCCTATCGTGTACTGTTAGTATTGGCACCATTTTTTTTCATCGCACGAGTGCTAGAATAAACCTTTAATCTCTATTTGTTTATTAAACATCCGAAAAGCCCCTAAAAAATGTAATCTCCTTTTGAATGTTTTATGCCTTTATTTATAAATTTTTAATTTAAAGGATTAATGCTGTTAGTTTGATCTGGATCATTAGATACTAGCTTTGTTAAATTTTACAGGCACAATATATAGTGTTTACTGTTAGTATTTAGTCCATATATAGATATTGCAGAGGCAAATCATGAAAGTTGACGTTATTAAACGAGATGGTAGTCGAGTGCCATTTTCACCTGAACGGATTGAACAGGCCATTTTAAGCGCTGTTAGCGCTTCGCAAATTGTACCTTCAGGTTATCCTAAACAAGTGGCATTAAAAGTCTCAGAAAAGCTTAAAGATCTTGAACACGTTTGTATTAGTGATATACAAATACAAGTTGAAGAACTGTTAATGGATAGTCCGTATAAAAAGCTTGCCCGCGTTTATATTGAATACCGTCATGATCGAGACACAGCACGTGAACGTTTAAGCCAATTGAGCAAAGATATTGAAGGCTTAATGTCACAAAGCAATAGTAGTTTATTAAATGAAAATGCCAATAAAGACAGTAAAGTTATTCCCACGCAGCGGGATTTGCTTGCGGGTATTGTCGCTAAGCATTACGCTAAAAAACATATGTTACCTAAGCACGTGGTTAAAGCGCATGAAGAAGGCGATCTGCACTACCATGATCTAGATTACGCCCCATTTTTTCCCATGTTCAACTGTATGTTAATTGATGTTGAGGGCATGCTTACCAAGGGCTTTAAAATGGGGAATGCAGAAATAGAAACCCCTAAATCTATTGCCACCGCAACGGCGGTAACAGCACAAATTATTGCGCAAGTTGCCAGCCATATCTATGGTGGCACAACCATTAATCGTATCGATGAAATTCTGAGTCCTTATGTTGAGAGTTCTTACAAAAAGCACTTAACACTGGCAAAAAAATGGCAAATAGCCGATGCAAAAGCGTATGCTAACGCCCAAACCGAAAAGGAATGTTATGATGCTTTTCAATCCCTTGAGTACGAAGTAAATACGCTACATACGGCTAATGGGCAGACCCCGTTTGTTACGTTTGGCTTTGGTTTAGGTGATTCATGGTCGGCTAAACTGATTCAGGAATCTATTTTAAAAAACCGCATTGCCGGGTTAGGTAAAAATGCTAAAACAGCCATTTTCCCTAAGCTGGTCTTCGCCATTAAGACCGGTTTGAACAAAGACAAAGAGGATCCTAACTACAGTATTAAACAGTTAGCATTAGAGTGCGCATCTAAACGTATGTATCCTGATATTCTTAACTATGATCGTGTCGTTGAAGTGACGGGATCTTTTAAAACGCCAATGGGCTGTCGAAGCTTTTTGGGGCAATATGAGGAAGATGGAAAACTGATCCACGAAGGCCGTAACAATCTTGGCGTTGTCAGTTTAAATCTGCCACGTATTGCACTTAAAGCAGGTCGTGATATTGAACAGTTTTTCACCTTATTGGATAGATCCCTTACCCTTGCTTTTGATGCATTAATGAGCCGTGTAGAGCGACTAAAAGGTGTTAAAGCTCGCGTCGCGCCTATTTTATATATGGAAGGTGCCTGTGGTATTCGCTTAAAAGCTGATGATGATGTCTCGGTATTATTTGAAAAGGGTCGTGCCTCTATCTCATTAGGTTATATAGGCTTACACGAAACCATTAATGCACTTTTTGGTCAAGACCATCATGTATATGAAGACTCAGCGCTGCGTCAGCAAGCCCAAGAAATTATCCAGCGCCTGCGTGACGCCACTGAAACCTGGAAAAAAGAGACGGGTTACGCCTTTAGCTTATATAGCACACCGAGTGAAAATTTATGTAGTCGTTTTTGTGGTATTGATGCGAAAGAATTTGGCATTATTGAAGGTGTTACGGATAAAGGTTATTACACTAATAGCTACCATTTAGACGTAGAGAAAAAAGTAAATCCCTACGATAAACTCGACTTTGAAATGGGCTACCCAGCTATCGCAAACGGTGGTTTTATTTGCTACGGCGAATTCCCCAACATGAAAAACAACCTGTCCGCACTCGAAGATATTTGGGATTACAGCTACGATCGTGTTCCTTATTATGGCACCAATACACCGATAGATGAGTGTTATGAATGTAATTTCACCGGTGAATTTGACTGCACCAGCAAAGGTTTTGTCTGTCCAAGCTGTGGTAATCATGACAGTACTAAGGTGTCAGTAACTCGCCGAGTTTGTGGTTACTTAGGCAGCCCCGATGCCAGACCGTTTAATTACGGTAAGCAAGAAGAAGTTAAACGCAGAGTTAAACACTTATAAAAAATTAAAGAGTATTGAGTCGTTATTTTTACATGAATAGCAATCTCAATAGGATAACAACGCTCATAATAAAATGGTTGAGTAGACATGAACTATCATCAATATTTTCCAATCGATGTTACTAACGGTCCCGGCACACGGAGTACTCTGTTTGTTTCGGGTTGTGCGCACCATTGTAAAGGGTGTTATAACCAATCAACGCTCAGCTTAGATTCGGGGCATTTGTTTACCGAAGGTATGGTTGAGCAAATATTAAGCGACTTAAAAAGCACACGTATTCCTAAACGAGGATTAAGCCTAAGTGGTGGCGATCCGCTTCACCCACAAAACTTGCCCACTATTCTCAGCTTAGTTAAACGAGTAAAGTCTGAGTGCCCCAGTAAAGATATCTGGTTATGGACAGGCTACACCTTTGAACAGTTGAGTGAAAAACAGCGTGAAGTCATCGCATGGGTTGATACCCTGATTGATGGTAAATTTGAACAAGCACTCGCTGATGTGAATTTAATATGGCGGGGAAGTAGTAACCAACGCTGTATTGATGTGAGTAAAGCATTGATCGCTCATGTTAATCTATAAGGTTACCCGTTAACAAGAGCGACAACTATTTAAAGTAAGGAGGTTCATCTCAGTTCAATCTCAACAACGGGTATATTAGGGTGTTAATACCAATCAATACCATTATTTTTTATGCATGATGATAACTATTTTCACCCTGCTTATTATGGTCTACACCAACCTTAAATTTTATTTCCACAATCATTTATTAAAGGCATATAAATATGAAATTTTACAAAGTTTTAGGCTCAGCGTTATTAGGAACCTTAGTTATTACTGGTTGCGGTACTGGTGGTTCTAACGAAACGTCAAGCAATCTCGTCCCTGCAGCTAAATTTGATTTGTCAAAATGGAAAATCACTATTCCTACCGATCTAGATAAAGATGGCCGAGTTGATGAAGTGAGTAGGGCTGATATTCAAACCTATAGCCACCCAGATTACTTTTACCTTGATGACGATGGCAATATGGTATTTGCTGCGCCGAATAAAGCTTTTACGACGCCCAATTCATCAAACACGCGCAGTGAACTTCATCAATTATTAGGTGCGGAAAATATCGATACCTATGCGCCGGGTAATAATTTCGCACTAAAATCGCATGAAAATGCGCAAGACTATGCACAAATAGGCGGAAACTTACAGGCGACCGTGAAGGTTAACCATGTTGCCACTCGTGCGACTCATTCAGAAAAGTATCCTGCTTATTCTGTTGTGGTAGGCCAAATACATGCTACTAAAGATAAAACCACCGTGGCAGAAGGAAATGGTTTTGGTTATGGTAATGAGCCACTAAAAATTTATTTTAAAAAATGGCCAAATCATGAATATGGCTCAGTCTTTTGGAACTATGAACGTAACTTAGCTAAAGAAGATGCTAACCGTATTGATATAGCCTACCCAGTTTGGGGTAAGGTATGGAGTGAAACAGACGCACCGGGTGAAAAAGGTATCGCTCTTGATGAGGCGTTTAGTTATGAAGTCAATGTATATGAAAACACAATGTATCTTACTTTTACCACGGCTCGTCACGACCCCGTAACCTATGAAATTAACCTTGCTGACAACATTGACGCTAACGGTGATTTAGATAAATTCGATCACCCTACGGGTTATGTTGGTGATGCGCACTTTTTTAAAGCGGGTGCATACAATCAATGTAGTACTAAAGATGATCCTGGTTTTTGGTATGCAGCGTGTCTAGGCACAGGTGATTGGGCTATCGATAAGAAGAATGGTGATTACGCCCAAGTAACGTTTACCCGTTTAGTGACAGGCGAAGCTAAAAAGCCTAAATAACTAACCCCAGATCTATGCTTGAATGTTAAGAAAACAAGATTAGTGTCGTTATTATTACATTAATACCAATCAGATCAGGTGGTTAATCTGATTGGTATTATATCGTCGTCCTTAACTTGAAAATAATTAAATAAGGTGGGTTGGTATGAATCGTCTCGGATTTAGAAGGACATTGATAACTGTAGTGTCAATTTTGTTGTTATTATCGTTAACAATCAGCATGGTAATTTCTAATAAGATTTTAAAAAATACGACTGCAGAAGATTTACAGCGGGCGATTTTAAATTCTGCGACTTATGAATCGTTTCGTATTGCCCGTCATATTGAAAAAAGTGCCGATACCGCTCTGGGTTTAGGTCAACTATATGAAAAATATAGTCATGTTATTGCACCTGAGGATCTAGTGAAAATTTCTGCCGTTGTGAGCAATGTACATAAAGTGACCGTAGGATTTGAAGATGGTCGCGCTTATACGTCGAAGCCAGATGATTACTTCCCTGGAGGGATTGCTGATATTACTAAATTTGATCCTAGAACACGCCCTTGGTTTAAGCAGGGGCGTGCAGGTAGTGGTTTGGCACTTACTGATGTTTTTTTTACCCTTCAAGGCGAGCCTATGCTTGGTGCTATTTACCCCGTCGAACAAGGTACCTTGTTGGTTGATATTCGATTAAACCATCTGCACGCTTTATTGCAAGATATGAACGTTGTCGACGGTGCCGTTGGCATCATTACTGATAGCAAAGGCATGGTATTGGCATCGACGGCAGCATTTGCATCGGTGCAAGAAAAAATCACTTCGCTAGCCGCTACTGCATCCATAGCTGCGGATGTTTTTTCTAATGAATATACCTTTCATTCCCTCAATATTGCGGGTAAAGGTACTGCTTTGGTCTCTAAAAAAATCAACTTAGTTGCCGGTGAAAGTTGGTACTTGATAATTGCGGTTGATACCGCGACAGTATTTGCTCACGTGGATGCGGCTGCGTTGGAATTAAATTCACTGGCACTGATTATTACGGTTATTTCAATTTTGTTTTTAATCTTCGTCCTTAATTACTTGTACAAACCTGTGTTAGCGCTAAAAATAATGGTACAAAAATTGGCAAATGGCGACGGTGATTTAACCAGTCGCATAGCCGTGAAGTCCAATGACGATCTCGGTGCTATAGCGCAGGGTATTAACGATTTCATTGAAAACTTACAAACGATGATGCTAGAAGTGCAGTTACTGACGACTCAGTTATCTGCTGGGGTTGATGTGTTTAGGGCTAAAGAAGAGGAGAGTAGCGCAATTTTAAAAGAGCATTTATCTGAAACGGATCAGGTCGTTACCGCGATGCAAGAATTAAGTTATACCGCCAAGCTTGTGGCAGATCACGCCACGAAAACTGTTAATTTCACTAAAGAGGCAAATGCCGTTGCAGAGGAGTCTAAAGGCACGATCGTCAGTGCACAGGAAAGTTTGCAAACGTTGACAGATGAGGTTGAACTGGCAACAGAGAATGTTACTAATTTGAGCAGAGAAACCCAAGATATTACTTCAATATTGAGCGTGATTGGTGGCATAGCCGATCAAACTAACTTGTTAGCACTCAATGCGGCAATTGAAGCCGCAAGAGCAGGAGAGCAAGGTCGAGGCTTTGCTGTCGTAGCCGACGAAGTCAGAGCCTTAGCTAACAAAACCCAACAAAGCACCAGTGAGATTGCAACCGCTTTAAGCACGTTGAAAGAGGGGTCAAGTTCAGTCGTTATAGCGATTGAACGTACAGGTGTTACTAGCCAAGAAGCAGTCTCTGAGGCTCAAGCCGTTGCCATTAGTCTTGGTGACTTGACTGTTCATGTGGCTCAAATAAATGACTTAAGTGTGTTGATATCAACATCGGCGGATGAGCAAAATACCGTTATTCAAGAAATAAGCAATAATATGGCGCGTATTCACGCTATGGTTGATGATCTCAAAGAAAAAGAGCAGGCCATGCATGATGAAACAGGTCACATTGAAGTCATTAATGCACAGTTGGTAGCCATTGTGGATAAATTTAAATTGAGTTAAACCACATTAAAACTCGGTCGCTTGCGGGCGAGTTTTTTATTTAGGCACTTTAGGGTGAGAATAACCGTTACAGCCCCTAATTAAGTTACTCTTTTTTGTTTGGCGCCGCCAATCCAACCAAGACTAAACATCAACAGTTCAGACCAAAAAAAACAAGCTAGATTTACCCAGTTAAAAACATGATCTCAATCTTAATATTGCTTTATTCCCCATCATCGCTGTTGAATACTGACTCAAATTCAGGCATATTTTAGCTAATTAACTTTTGCTTCAATTATTTGCCAATAAGGGCTCAAATAAAACAAAGTACCCACAATGATCGAATGATCAAGGAACATTAATGAAACCGAATACTAAACCGGCCAACCCCAACTTTTCTTCAGGTCCATGCACAAAACGTCCAGGTTATGACCTTGCTGCACTGAATACCGATACTTTAGGCCGTTCCCATCGTAGTGCTATTGGCAAAGAACGTTTACAAAAAGCCATTACGGAAACTTCACGGTTATTAGATTTACCAGAAGGTTATAAAGTGGGTATTGTACCGGGCTCTGATACGGGTGCGATGGAAATGGCTATGTGGTCATTGTTAGGTCAGCGCCCCGTTGATGTCTTTGCATGGGAATCTTTTGGCTCTGGTTGGGTATCCGACATAGCTAAACAATTAAAATTAGAACATGCCCGTAGCTTCATCGGCGCATACGGTGAGTTGCCTGATTTTTCTCAAGCGAATGCTGATCACGATATTATTTTTACTTGGAATGGCACCACGTCAGGCGTTAAAGTTGAAAATGCAGACTGGATAAGCGATCAACGTACGGGGTTAACCATTTGTGACGCGACCAGTGCTGTATTTGCGATGGACATCGATTGGAAAAAAATTGATGTCGCTACCTTTAGTTGGCAAAAAGTATTGGGCGGTGAAGGCGCTCACGGTATGTTAATTTTAAGCCCAAGAGCAGTAGAGCGATTAGAGTCATATACGCCTTCTTGGCCCATACCTAAAGTGTTTGGTTTAACCAAAAACGGTAAGTTAATTGATGGGATTTTCAAAGGCGCAACTATCAATACACCGTCTATGTTATGTGTTGAAGATTATCTTGATGCACTTAACTGGATTGATGACATTGGTGGTTTATCTGCGGCTATTGAAAAAAGCGAAGAAAATTTACAAGTATTAGCTGAATTTGTCGCACAAAACGACTGGATAGACTTCTTAGCCAAAAAATCTGAAACCTGTTCAAATACCAGTGTCTGTTTTGAATTAAAAGCGGATAGTGCACAAATAAAAGCCATGATAAAACTACTTGCGGACGAAAAAGTTGCCTTTGATATAGGTGCGTACCGTGATGCACCAGCAGGCCTACGCATTTGGGCTGGCGCAACGGTTGAAAAATCAGACTTAGTGGCTTTATTGCCTTGGTTAACTTGGGCGTATCAACAAGCAACCGCATAATATTACCCACTCGCGAGTTAACTTACATTCAGAAAATTAACTCGCTTGTTTTATTTTTATAAAGTTGAATAAGAATAAATTGAGGTGATAACACAAGCGGGTTTATCATTTCACTTATTTTCAGCGAATTAAAGAGTACCTTATGAAGAAGATCAGAACATACAATAATATTGCTGCCGTGGGGCTCAATAAATTTCCAACAGAAAGTTACTTGGTTGACTCTGTTTGTGAAATGCCCGATGCCATTTTATTACGCAGCCATAAACTACATAATGAAGAGTTGCCTGCATCAGTACTCGCTGTTGCGCGTGCGGGTGCCGGCGTTAATAACATTCCAATAGCCGATTACACGCCAAAAGGCATCGTTGTTTTTAATACCCCGGGTGCTAATGCCAATGCGGTAAAAGAATTAGTGCTAGCGAGCTTATTACTTGGCTCACGTGGTATTACTCAAAGCATGAATTATGTTAACTCGTTAGCGTCAGAAAAAGATGCAGCGGAACTACATAAAAAGGTCGAAGCGGGTAAGAAACAATATGGTGGCTCAGAGCTAACGGGGAAAACCTTAGGGGTTGTTGGTTTAGGTGCTATTGGTGCTAAAATTGCCAACCTTGCATTAAGCTTAGGTATGAAAGTGATTGGTTATGATCCCAAGCTGAGTGTTGAAGCAGCATGGCAATTATCTTCAGAAGTCACTAGAGCAGCCAATTTAAATTCATTATTAGCCCGTTCTGATTTTGTTACTTTGCATGTTCCTATGATTGCTGCAACACAAGGTTTGATGAATGATGACGCCTTTTCTGCCATAAAAGAAGGGGCGAAATTAATTAATTTAGCCCGTGGCGAATTAGTGGAAGAAGCCGCCGTCATATCAGCGTTAGACACAGGGAAATTAGATGCTTACATTGCTGATTTCCCCAGTGAAGCCTTAATCGCTCATGATAAAGTGGTTTTATTCCCACATTTAGGTGCTAGTACGGTAGAAGCGGAAGAAAACTGTGCTGAAATGGGAGCAATGCAATTAATAGATTTTTTGGATAACGGTAACATTATTAATTCTGTTAACTTTCCTGCTGTGTCAATGGAACGTACGACAGGTTATCGTGTCACCTTTGCTAATGACAATATCCCTAAGGTCTTAGGTACAGTATTAAACCTATTAGCTGATTTGGATATTAATGTACTTGATATGGTAAATAAGAGTCGCGATGAAATTGCTTATACTATTCTCGATATAGAACAAGAGCCAACCCCCGCATTACTTGACCAACTGTCACATGTTGAGCATGTTTTTCATGTAAGAAGCGTTTAATCCTTTTCGATATGAGGGCAATTAACCGCTAGGGCGTGTCTAAAGGCTGATTAAGTAAATCAGCCTCGTTAATAATATTTAAGAAGCATTTACCCCTTTGGTCAATGCTTTTTTTTTGTTCATAACGCTGAGAAGTTGGTATAAATTAAACTATTAATTAAGGTATAATCACTGGTATCATCGTTAACCGTTTTCCCTGTACCCGTTCCGTTAATTCGGTGCTCTATTTTAGCCATAGAAATGATCACCTAATTAGTCGGATTGGTATGACAGCTCGTTCGGGAATATTATAAAATTTAGAAGGTAGTAACACGTATGTTTTCACAATTAAAGCAACTACCGGCAGATCCTATTTTAGGTTTGTCTGTAAAGTTTAAAGCGGATGTTAATCCTAATAAGATTGATCTTGGTGCCGGTATTTATAAAGACGGCTTAGGCAATACTCCGGTGTTGGCTTGTGTTAAAACAGCCGAACAATTTCGTGTTGATAACGAAACAAGTAAAGCTTATTTAGGCTCTGCGGGCTCGGCATTATTTAATACCCGAATGACAGATCTTATTTTGGGTGATCATAAAGTTATTACTGAAAAGCGCATCAAAACTGTTTCTACTCCAGGTGGCACAGGGGCTTTACGTGTTGCGGGCGAATTTATTAAAAAATGTACGCCGGGCGCTACCATTTGGATGAGCAATCCTACTTGGGCAAACCATAAAGGTGTTTTTGAAGCGGCTGGCTTAATTGTTAAGACTTATCCTTACTATGATTATGAGAATAAGTGCTTAGATTTTCCTGCAATGATTGCAGCATTGAAACAAATTCCTAAAGATGACGCGGTGTTATTACATGCCTGTTGTCATAACCCAAGTGGTATGGATTTAGATCAAGAGCAATGGCAACAAGTCGCTGAAGTAACAAAGAGCGTTGGTTTTATGCCCGTTGTGGATATGGCATATCAAGGTTTTGGTACTGATTTAGATGCCGATGCCTATGGTCTTAGACTCATGGCCGATACGGTTGAGCAAATGATTATTTGTAGCTCATGTTCTAAAAACTTTGGTTTATACCGCGAACGTATCGGTGCCTGCTCAATTATTGGTCGTAGTGCAATAGCGGCTGATATTATCAGTTCGGTATTACTTGCTGTGGTCAGAGTTGTTTATTCTATGCCACCAGCACACGGTGCAGCAATTGTTGAAACCATTTTAGGCTCACAAGAATTAACAACACAATGGCACGGTGAATTAGCCGAAATGCGTAATCGCATAAACGAAATGCGCCAATTACTTGTTGATAAATTAGCTGAGAATGGCGTTGCCCGTGATTTTAGTTTTATCACGACGCAAAATGGTATGTTCTCATTCTTAGGTATAGATAAAGCACAAGTGCAACGTCTGCAAGACGATTTTAGCATTTATATTGTTGGCTCTAGCCGTATAAGCCTTGCGGGGATTTCATCTGACAATGTTGATTACTTAGCAAAATCAATTGCTAAAGTGCTTTAAGAACCGCGCTAATTAAAGACAGTCCCTTTCATGCCTATGTATTTGGCTCAGGATCGTCATCCCCGTGGTGTTTTAATTGGGGATCCAGTCTTTAAATAGCAATGGATCTTCGATGAAAGAGACTTCGAAGGTGACGCTGACAAAGAGCTCCTGAGTAAACTATTTTAATAAAAAGCCCATTTTACATCACTGTAAAATGGGATTTTTGTTCTTTATCGGCCACTGTATGACCTTCTTTGGTATTAAAAGACAACGATTAAAGAATTTTCTCTGCCGTCACAATAACACCATCGGTATCTGCATATAAATAAGCGCCATGAGCGAATTCTACACTGCCAAATGACAGTGTTATTTCTTTTTTACTAGCCGTCACAGGAATAGATTTTCTAGGGCAGGTATCAAGGGCATATAAAGCGACAGGAATATCCTTAATTTGAAAAGTGTCTCTGACATAACCATTGATAATAATGCCAGCGTAATTGTTTTGGTGAGCAAACTTCATTAAGTTTTCACCAACAACGGCAAAATATGCTTGGTCAACATCAACCACAACAACTTTTCCAGTACCGTCTTCATCACGAAGTAATTTGATTAAGTCAGCGTTATTTTTATCTAGCTTTATTGTTATAATTTTGCCTTGGCAGTTGTCTACTCCACCATAGTTTTTATAGCCTGCGTCTAACACTTGTACTTTTTCACTGTATTCATCACAGATATCAGCGGTGAAAATTGTCATAACCTTTCCTTTTACTTAGATATTTTACAAGTATTCTATCATCAAAGAGGCGTTTTCAGCTAAAATTTGATATCATATTTTCATTATTATTTTAAAGTCCAAGTCGATTAAGTGACCATTCCCCGGAGATAAACTTGGTGGAAATAAGCTTAATTTAATGGCTATCCTTGTATATATCAGGCGTTAAAACATATGAAGGTTGTAACAGGTGTGGTGGGTAACGATATCCACGTGGTAGCCAATCGATTGATTGATCTTTCTTTGCAAGCACGAGGTTATGAGGTATTTAACCTTGGCGTGAATACCTATTTAGAAGAATTTTTTGATGCCGTTATTGAAACAGGTGCAGAAATACTTTTGATCTCTTCTCTTAACGGTGAAGCTGAGGGTTGGGGTCGAGAAGTGCCACGACTCAAAGCGAAATATAAAAAATTAGATGACGTTATTATGATGATCGGCGGTAACTTAGTGGTGGGTAGTGGCAATGCTGAAGATATTATTCCACGCTATAAAGGTTACGGCTTTGATATTGTTTGTCATCAAGTTGATTTAAATACCGGCCTAGACTCATTAGAAGCAATGCTGAAAGAGAGAAAATTAACATGAGTTTATTGCAAGAAGAAAGAGAAATAATTCTCAATAATGAATACGTTGACACCTTTGATTTTGCAGAAGTTAAAGAGTTTGTTAAAAATGCCAGCAAAGATCTCTTTATTTCACATCACTTTAAAAAGAAAGCCAAAGATAAAATGCTGGTTCAACCGCGTGGAGGTTTTCCAACGTATGAAAAACAATATGCGCTTTATGAGTTTTTTGTTGATGCCAATGTTGATGTATTGCCGCTCACGATTGACTCAAATACGCGTTTAAATGATTACGGCACCGCAAAAAAGATGCTGCGCTTGAGTGAAGAAAACGATATAGACATGCTCAATGGCTACCCTTTAGTGAATCATGGTTACCGAACCACACGTAAAATGGTTACGCATTTCAACAAACCGGTAAGTTTACGTCACGGTACGCCAGATGCGCGTTTACTGATTGAAACGGCTATTGCCTCGGGTATTTTTGAAATTGAAGGCGGACCAATTACCTATCTGTTACCTTATTCTAAAAACTTTCCTTTAGATAAAGCGTTTCTCTATTGGAAATATGTAGAGCGTGTTTGTGCTAATTATTCGACACTGAATGAACCTATCAATAGAGAGTCGTTTGGTCCATTAACAGCAACCTTAGTTCCCCCGTCTATTACCATTGTTATCCAATTACTGGAGATGTTGTTATCACTTGAAGAAGGGGTTAAATCATTTTCCGTTTCTTTTGCGCAGCAAGGATCAATGAATCAAGATATTGTTACGGGTGCCGTGCTTAAAAAGTTAGCTAAACAGTATGCCGCTGAGATTAACTGCTCAGATGCCGCCATCCATTTGGTTTATCACCAATGGATGGGCGCATTCCCTACCAATAAAGACTTTGCCGAGCAACTTATCAACATAGCGACCGTCATTGCCAAAATGGTTGGTGCTGACAAAATCATTACTAAAACAAGAGAAGAAGCTTCAGGTATTCCAACGAAAGAAGCGAATGCTAAAACCGTAGCAAACACTCAATATACCCTCGGTATTTTAAATGGCTTGCCTAACGTAGTGGATGAAGAGGAAGAGGAAATTCTGACCCTTGAAGTTAACGCGATTATGGAAGCGGTATTTAATGACGCGGCAGACACCTTATGGCGCAAAGTCTTTAACTCCATTAAAAATGGCATTATCGACGTTCCTTTTTCACCCCATATTATTAATCACAATAATATGATCACCATTCGAGATGCTAAAAAGAATATCCGTATCATTAAAAAAGGCAATGTACCTATTCCTGATCGTTGTTACGCTTATGAAAAAGGGCAATGTGACTTAACGAAAGATACCACGAGTATTGTTAATGACATTATTCATGATATAGGGATTATGCAATGAGCCAGATAAAATCGACTAATGACAATGTTTCAAAGGACAATGTTTCAAAGGAGAAGGCGGCTAAAGACAAATTATTGATTGATGTTGGTAGCACCTACTTTAAATTGAGTCACCAAACCAATATCGAGCAGTATTTTAGAGACTTTAATAAATCGATATTAGATGACTTAACGTATAAGTGCGGTCAGGAAATAGAACGCTTTGATAAAAAAGACATCTATATTTGCTCCTCTGCTAATGGGGGCTTAAGCACCCTTATTATTGGGGTAACCCAGTCATTCTCACTAAAATATGCAACCAATATTGCCTTCAATTCAGGTATTAACATTATTGATACCGTGCTTTTTCAAAATATTGAAGAATATTCGGTGCCTAGCGACTTAATCGATGTGGTCATTATTGTTGGCGGGATTGACTCAAACCCCGATAACTTTTCTGCAAGCTTATACCGCTATCTGGACAGTTTAACCTATTCAAATGTAGTCTTTGTCGGCAGTGCACTAGATGCAACGACCATTCAAAAAAACATAAGCAATGTGGTCGTATTGCCCAATATTATCGATGATCGATTACATATTGTCGAAGACGCTTTAAAAGAGTATTTAACCAACCTTTATCAGCAAGATATTGAAGGTAAAGAAGACATTAAAGATCTGTATAAGATTACCGATAATCAAATATTTCCAACACCCTACATTGTCAATAAAACACTGCCTTTTATTCACACCAAGTACGCTGTTGTTAACCCTTTTGTTTTATTAGATATTGGCGGTGCAACCACCGACATTCATTATTCAAAAGATTTAGTAGATGAAAATATCGTCACTGAAAATGAATATGATCGTCTTGTGTTTAAAAAGCTAGGTGTGTATAAATCTAAGCAATCGTTAATTTTTGCAGCCAAAAACAATGAATTTGTTTATGAATTATTAATGCATTTAAAAGTCACTGAAAATATTTTTGAAGAACAAAGTAATAAAGCGACTAAAGTGCTGATGCAATTGGCCATATTTCTTGTTTTATGTAAAATTTCTCATTACAAAAAAGCCTATGTTAATCTAAAGTTATTATCCGTAAACTCTTTTGTTTTAACGGGGGGAATTACCAAGGTATTAACCGTAGAAGAAATTGAAAATATTATTTCGTTCTTTTATAAAAAAATTCTTAACTCTGACCATCATCCAGCGACTGTACTTGATGCTAATTATGATATCTGGACACTTTCAGCCGCTGGGATAGCAGAAGGAAAATAACCATGTCTATAAACTGTATAAGAACACTGATTGAAAGCGCGGTAAATCTACACAGCGATAAAACGGCCTTCATTTTTAATGAGCAAAGCATCACTTATGCTGAGTTATTTAATAAAGTAAACCAAGTGGCTTTTTATTTACAAGAACTTGATCTACCTAAAGATGCTCGCATTGGTATTTATTCAAATAAAGGTATTGATCAAGTCATTGCCATCTTAGCTATTTTGTCTACCGACTATGTTTTAGTGCCCTTAACAACCTTGTTAAAGTCTGAGCAAGTTAAATACATTATTAACGACTGTGATATTCAATGTATCATCACAGATCAACGACAATATAAGAACATTGCAGCGATAAATTTTCATGGCAAGATCATTTCTTATGAAACGACCAATAAAGACATCGCTTCTTTTGAAGAAATTTATAAATATTACAACAAGCCATATACCTGCGACATTAACAGTTATAGCAACGCGGTAATAACCTACTCGTTTGGTGTTTCAGGCCGACCTAAAGGGATTGTAATATCACACCGTAACTTAATAGACTCTGCTCGTGTTGTTACTCAATATTTAGATTTAAAAGAAGACGATGTTATTTCGGGCTTATTGATCTTTAATCTAGATTACGGCTTAAACCAAATATTCTGTACCCTGTATAAAAAAGCCACCTTGGCTTTACACCGTTTTATTTTGCCGCAAGATTTTTTCAATCACCTTATTAATGACAAAATAACCGTTATACCACTTATGCCGGTGTATATTTCGCAAATGTTTGATGAAGATATCAGCAGACTTCCTAATGCTGAATTATTTGCTAACATCAAAACAATCACTTCTTCGGGTGGCAATGTCACCGCCAAAATGATCAAAGATTGTAAGAATAGTTTTCAAAACGCTCAATTTTATTCTATGCATGGCCTTACTGAGGCATTTCGCTCCACTTACCTTGACCCGTCACAAGTTGAAATCCGTCCCGACTCTATTGGTAAACCTATCGCCGATGTAGAGCTTTATGTGCTGAATGAAAACGGTAAAGAGTGTGCCACAAGAGAAGTTGGTGAATTAATTCACCGTGGGGGTTACATTTATAAAGGTTTTTGGAACGCCCCCGAACAAAATGCGCAACGATTCAAATCAGTACAAATACTGAAAGAGGTTATCAATATTGACGGACAATTAACGGATGAAATTGTGGTGGCTACTGGCGATTATGTTTACAAAGATGAGGAAGGTTACTTTTACTTTAGCTCAAGACATGACGACATGATAAAAACGCGCGGTTTCAGAGTTTCACCTTATGAAATTGAATCGGTTGTCGCAAAAAACATTGTTCAAATCGATCAATGTGCCGTATTTGGCCTCGATAATGAGTTAATCGAAGAAGAAATTATCATGGTTTATTCTGCGGTCAGTGAAATACCTGAAAAAGAGATTTTATTCGAGTTGAAAAAATACCTAGCCTCCTACATGGTACCTAGTAAGGTCATATATAAAAAATCGCTACCATTAATGCAAGGTGATAAAAGCAAAATCAATAAAGCGGTATTAAAACAAACGTTATCGACTTGATACCAATCCACATAAGAAAGCGTTCTCTTAGCAAGAGTACATACCTGTTACCATTCAAAGTGCAAGATTTCAGTGGGAATTAAAATGACTTTAGGCAAGGAAATAATTTACTTGCCTATGCACTCGGCTCAGGATCGTCATCCCCGTGGTGTTTTATACCAGTTTCATTAAATTAGTTCCCACTCAGAGCTTGTCAGTGCTTTGAGAATAAAGTGAATTTTTTTGGGTATAGTCACTCTATATTAAAGGAGTTTTGTGCGATTATCGAAGTACTGACAAACGCCCAAAGGGCGAGTTTAAAAGGCTTATATGCTACGTTATTGATTTTGACATGGACGTAGCTTCTTAGAGAATGCAGGAGCTATTCTCCTGAATAACCTTCTCTTCAATCAATGCCTTGCCTCTAAGCCTTTTAAATTTCGCTGAGTGGTATCCGTTAAATTTTTGATGACCTAATTTTACATTATAGCGATTAAAAAGGTCCGCACACCAATGCTCGTTTAACGCCAGGTGTTAATGCGTCTAGTCCATCTATAAGCTTTTCATCATTAATTAATACCTCAACAATTTGTCCTGAATAACGTATGGCGGTTTCACGCATCATACCCATCATCGGCCAACCCCATAACGCGGAGACTATAACGTCATCTTGCACAAAATAAGGTGCGGTTAAAAAACTACAGCTCATCACGGCTTCAACGGGGCTTCTATTGGTAGGACTACCACCGACTAAATCAATGACTACTGAATGCTCAGGTATTAAATCTTTGAGGTGTTTATTGCTAATTAAAAAGTTTTTCCCACGTAATTCAGCCGATTGCTCCGCACCGTTGATAATTATGTCTGCATCTTTGAGCCAGTAATCAATACGGCTTTTAGCCGTTTGAGCTCTGCCTAAGATATGGATATTGTTAACCCCTTGTTGGTGCAATTCATCTAAGGCACCTTGAGCAACGTTGCCATAACCAAGAATTACTGCTTTTATGTTCTTTTTATTCATTGATGGCTTACTTTTAGCTAACAAACCTATGCCATATCTTGCTCCCGCTTGCCCCGTTTCATGTAAGCATTGAATGCGGCGAAGTCCAAATTGGGCTGGTGGATGATTTGTACGATAATCCACTATTGCTTGTTGACCTTGTTCAGCTTCAAAGTCATTTATATCAAAAACGTGTGTTAACAGAGAGCGTAGTTTATTCAGTATGCCTTTAGGATCTTTAAAGGTTTTGCTGTCATAAAAATAGAGTGTATTCTCGCCAAAAGCATCAAGTTCTTCAAATGAACTTGAGGTTTGAATAATTTGTAAAGAGTGAGGATTACGATTACCGCAACGATTAATTGCGCCACGTAAACGCTCACTCCAGCCAATAATTCTCACCCGTAAACAGCCTATGCTATTATCGTTAAAAAAGGGTATTAATGCGTCGTTCATTGCGACACGCCCAAGGATGCGTTCATCCGAGTCTTGTTTAGGTGATTCACATATCTCTTCCATAGCAATCACGTTAATACGTCTATTTTGTAACATTTTTGCTCGGTCAGGGTAAGAATGAAAATGAGCCATACATAATAGTGTGCAACCTTCTTTCATCTGCTCTATGGAAGAGAGAGCCGGTCCTTTAAACTTAATAATAAGTGCTTTATCTTTATATATTTGCTGCGCTGTTTGCATGAGGGCATTATTTTTTATGTATTCGTCATCACTAAAGCCAACGCCGTCACCTGCTCCCTTTTCAACATAAACGGTAATGCCTGACGCCACCAGTTGACCAACATCGTGAGGTACTAAAGCAACACGTTTTTCTAAGCCTCCTGGATTTTCAGGTGACTCAATTTCTTTGACAAGGGCGATGGAAGCATAACGAGAAAGTGTCTCTGGCATAGGTAATATCTCTTGAAGCGGTGAGGAATATGAAGCTAGCATAACATGAAATTTTGAATGTTTTTTTAAACTTAATCTAAATAAAGAGTTCAATCGTGAATAAGCCAAAAGGCTGATTTATACCAATTCCGCTAACAAGCTCTGAGTGGGAACTCATTTAATGGAAATGGTATTAAACCTTAACTCGTAGAAGAATGCAGCATAAATGATAAGAGATTTTTATCCGCTGGGTAGAAAATATACAAGCCCGATAGACATTATCAACTTTATTGATAGGTATATAGCAAGAAGGTAAGCACATCGGGGGATACCCATGATATATCAAGCGGCAAAGCCAGCAATGAACTGCTCCGATAGGTTAGTTCTCAAATTGAAATCGCTCAAGCACACTGAAGATGCAGCTTAATGGGTAACCGTTATGCATAAGGTATAAGTGATTTTATCTTATTGAATCAACAAGAAAGGGGCTATTTTTTTGCCGAGTATCTAATGAAAAATTAGACGGGTGCTTGGTCTTGTTGTGCTGTCAATGCGTAATGATACGAGGAATTTTAACGGTTGTATTAAAAAAGTACCGTTTTAAGGGGGCTCTTATGTTTACTTCAATAAGGTATCTGTTGAGTTTATAAGCCCGTTCTTTTAACTCGAACTGAATTTAAATCAGTTTTGTTGATGCTATTTATAAAAATAATCAATTTTACATCTATATGATTCGCCCTTATCCTAGACGGCAACAAGCGTTAAGCGTTCAGGCCTAGCTCGCTGATGCTTATTACACAAGTCATTGAGTTAACAAAACATACGAGCAATTTCTCTTGCTATGTGTGACTCACTCAAAGATGCCCCCACAAGTTTGATAAGAGGAGAAACTATGACAATCAAGGATGCTGACCAGAGGCAAATATTTACACCTGCCGAAATGATGATTGAAGCAGAGAGATTTTCATTAAGTAAATCAAAAAAAACAACGGGCATGATCATATGCCTAGCCATAATGGCTGGCATATTTATTGGTTTATCATTTGTTTTTTATATAACTGTAACCACAGGCAACGATGCTGGCTGGGGGCTTAACCGCTTGGTTGGTGGTATAGCTTTTAGCATGGGGCTGATCTTGATTGTTATCTGCGGTGGGGAACTTTTTACCAGCTCGGTACTGTCTGCTATTTCATGGGCTAACAAACAGATAGGCATGAGGCAAATGCTTGGCATATGGGGGAAAGTATACCTAGGCAACTTTATTGGTGCTGGCTTATTACTCTTGTTAGTTACTGGCGCACAACTTTATCAGCTAGATGGCGGTCAATGGGGGTTAAATGCGTTAAAAATTTCTCAACACAAACTTCACCACAGCCCAGTACAAGCCTTCTCCTTAGGGATTTTATGTAACCTTCTAGTTTGTTTAGCTATTTGGTTAACTTTTAGTAGTAGAAATGCCATGACCAAAGCCATGATGGTGGTATTACCTGTGTCTATGTTTGTTAGCTCTGGGTTTGAGCATTGTGTGGCGAATATGTTTATGGTGCCACTGGGGATCGTTATTCAGTCTTTCGCCCCTGATTCTTTTTGGTTGGCGGTACAAGCAACACCTGAGCAATTTGCCGACCTAAATATGAGCACCTTTATTACTGCCAACCTTATTCCAGTAACGCTTGGTAACATTGTTGGTGGCGCGGTGTTGGTCGGTTTATCTAACTGGTATCTTTACAGTAAACCCAAACTTGAAGCTGAAAAAAAAAACTAATCACAGCAACTGAGCTTACATTAATTAAAGATATCAATAATACCACGACAGCAAAAGACATAATGAATACTCAACCGGCTATATTGAATGCCGATATGACTATTCCGCTTGCGATGGATTGTTTAGATGATAAAGGTATGACATCTGCACCCGTATGTGACAGCGAAGATCGACTCGTGGGCTTTTTATCCGCTCACGATATTACGGTTGAACTTTGGTGTGAGGATTATTTACCTAACAGTGATAAAAGAGTAGCCGACATCATGACTCGTGATGTTATTTCTATTTGTGGAACTGAAAAATTAGTCAATATAGTTGAGTTTTTCTGTATTGATAAAGAACAAGTGCATCCTAGCGCTTCGACAAGCACTCCAACGGATACGGCCATACTATCTTTAGCAGAACGCGTTAAAGAAAGTGTGGTAAAAAAACCGCAAGTATTACCTGTTATTGAAAATGGAAAACTTGTCGGCTTGATCACCCGTAAAGAAGTACTTAATGCCTTGCGTCCAATTTTTGGTGAAAAGATCAATCTAGTCCATGCGTCAGAACTAGTGCGTGAATCGGTTTAGCTGCATTTTGAAAGAATAAACAGTCATTAGTATCGATGACGATAAACGTTTGACTCTTATAAAAACTCGGTCGTTTGCGGCCGAGTTTTTTATTATGTTCTTTATTTACCCGTTAGCTTTCTCTAATAATATAATCAAAGGCTGACAAGGATGCTTTAGCCCCTTCACCCATGGCAATCACAATTTGTTTATAAGGTACGGTCGATACATCGCCAGCGGCAAAGATACCCGGCTCTGTGGTCTGGCATTTTTCGTCAATAATGATTTCACCATGTTTGGTGCGTTCAACGACACCACTTAAGAAGTCACTGTTGGGTAATAAACCAATTTGTACAAAAATACCGGAAAGCTTATGCTGCTTAACTTCACCTGTCATTCTGTCTTCATAAGTAAGAGCAACAACTTTACCCTGTTCAGCAAGCACTTCTTTGGTGGCAACATTTGTGATCATTGTGATTTTGGCATGTGCCTCCGCTTTTTCGACCAATACTTTATCCGCCTTTAACTCCGGTAAAAATTCAAACACAGTGACATGGCTGACCATACCAGCTAAATCTAAAGCCGCTTCTATGCCTGAGTTACCGCCGCCAACAACGGCAACCTCTTTGCCTTTAAAGAAGGGGCCATCACAATGGGGACAAAAGGCCACACCTGAGCCAATATTTTCTTTCTCACCCGGAATACCTAGCTCACGCCATTTTGCACCAGTAGCAATAATCACCGTTTTAGATTCAATGATCTCTCCACTGGAAAGATGTAATTTCTTTGGTGCTTTATTATTGGTGGCATCTTTTTCAATTTTTTCGACCCGTAAAAACTCTTTTATGGTGATATCGTAATCACTCAAATGCGCTTGCATATTACCTGTTAGCTCAGCACCCGTAGTTTTAGGTACAGAAATTAAGTTTTCAATACCCACGGTATCTTTTACTTGGCCGCCAATACGGTCGGCAATCATAGTCACGTTTAAGCCTTTACGTGCGGCATATATTGCCGCGGCAACCCCTGCAGGGCCTGCACCGATAACTGTAATATCTTGCAGTGGTAATTGTTCGTTGTTATCACTGGCAATAATATAAGGAAAGCGTTCAATCAGTTTATCAACTAACTGTGCGGTATCTATCTTACCGTTAGCAAATAATTCACCGTTTAAGTAAACACTCGGTACGCCTTGAATATTGCGTTCATCAATTAATGTTTTAAATAAACCGCCATCAATCATTTCTGAGCTTATTTTGTCATTTATTAAGGTAAATTGGTTTAACGACTGCACTACATCAGGACAGTTATGGCAACTTAGCGAAATAAAGACTTCAAAATGCAATGGTTCGGTTATTTTTTTCACCATGCTAGTTAAGGTGTTATCAAGTTTAAGCGCGGTGCCAGAGGATTGTAATATGGCTAATATAAGTGAATTAAATTCATGACCACTGGGGATCCCAGAAAAATGAATGCCGTTATTTACTCCCTCAACCTCTAAATAAAAAGTAATGGGACTGCGTAAGCCTGCATCACGTTCAACTAAGCTCAAGTTGTCTGAAATTGAGCAGAGTTGTGTTAAGAATTTGGTTAACTCAGGACGCTTTTGATGTTCACCAGTCTGTAATACCAGTGACACCTTGTTAGTCATATTTTGGGTGTAAGTTTTTAAAGATTTTAAAATGTCATTGCTTAACATGGGGTTACCTTTATATTCGATCTGCTTGAGAAAAGAGCTCAGAGCTGAGAAAAAAGAGGCGGAAAGGCATAGTTAACACTAATCTCCTTTCCGCCCAATTTTTCTTTGTTTTTCCATTTAACTTAGCTATAGCTTAGATTTTACCGACTAAGTCTAAGCTTGGTGTCAGTGTTGCTTCACCTTGTTCCCATGCGGCAGGACAAACTTCACCATCATTTTCACGAACATATTGTGCCGCTTTAACATTACGGACCATGTCTTTAGCACTTCGGCCAATACCACCAGCATGTATTTGAGCAACTTGAATGACTCCATCAGGGTCTACTAAGAAAGTACCACGGTGTGCCATGTGGTCTTCTTCAATCATTACATCAAAACCGCGAGTAATTGTTCCTGTTTGGTCACCAATCATTGGATAGTTAATTTTACCAATTGCTTCGCTTGAATCGTGCCATGCTTTATGTGAAAAATGGGTATCAGTTGATACCGCGTAAACTTCAACGTTTAATGCTTTTAGCTCTTCATAGTGAGCTGCCATATCTTCTAGTTCAGTTGGGCAAATAAAGGTGAAATCTGCTGGGTAGAATAAAAAGATAGCCCACTTACCTTTTACGCTTTCTGATGTTATTTCAACAAATGCGTTGTTATGGAATGCTTGTGCTTTAAATTCTGGGATAGTTTTGCCTATTTGAGCCATGGGGTATTTCCTCTGATGTTTTATTAAAAATAGTAGGGGCTGTTGATCTTTCGAGATTGTTTTTGCAGCGAATTGTTGGGTATTTATACAAGGCAGAGCCTTTGTAATGTGGTTATTCCACATAAAAAGGTGATAACGCCGTACAAATGACCAACAAACGCTGTCCGAAAGATTCGGCTAAAAGCGTTTTTTTCATTGTTGAGTCGTATTTGCGTAGAATGACTAGGCTACACGCGACTCGCCGCGAATAAAACGCTTTTAGCTCGAACAAAATTTAACCGTGAAAGATCAGCAACTCCTAATAGCAAACGAATTAACTCGTTTGATTGAACGAGTTAAAAAGATTTGTTACTTGTTTTAAAATCACGCTTAATTGGCTCGAGAACGGTGTCATTTTAGCGTATGCTATGCGCCATTAATTTTATTGTTATTGTTGTT
>JBAHZW010000018.1:0-22717 GCA_037132835.1 Colwellia sp.
GTCATTCTACGCAAACACGACTCAACAATGAAAAAAACGCTTTTAGCCGAATCTTTCAGACAGCGTTTGTTGGTCGTTTTTACGGCGTTATCACCTTTTTATGTGGAATAACCACATTACAAAGGCTCTGCCTTGTATAAAGACCCAACAATTCGCTGCAAAAACAATCTCGAAAGATCAACAACCCCTAATAAACCATATTTTTTAACTGATAACTAATTTAATGGTATTAGATACATAATTATTAATGAAAAACGCAGATAACATACATTATCTGCGTTTTAATTGCGGTGTGAGTATTGGTAGTCTAGCTACACTTCACAAGCTCTAAATAGTGGCTGGAAAAGTAATCTCGAAAGATTAACACCTCTGTCATTAAGAAAAAAATGAAATGTTTAGCTTTCCATTTTTCCTGCGAGTGTTTCAGCTTGTTGGCATATTTCAATAAAGTGACTTGGATCTAAACTTGCGCCACCAACGAGTAAACCATCGATATCGTCTTGTTCCATTAACTCGCTGGCATTGTTTTTATTTACACTACCTCCGTACAAAATATGCACTTTATCAGCAAGTTCATGGCCGAAGATATCGTTAAGTTCATGACGAATAAATTTATGAACTGCTTGTGCATCTTCTGGTGATGCGGCATGACCAGTGCCGATTGCCCATACTGGTTCATAAGCAATACAAAGTTCTTTACCTTTAATATCAATATTAGCTAAAGTATCATGAAGTTGTCTGAATAAAACATCATTGGTAATACCGGCTTCACGTTGTTGATCATTTTCACCGATACATAAAACAGGCATTAAACCACTGATCAGTGCTTGATTCACTTTTATATTGCAACTTACGTCATTTTCATTAAACATTTGACGACGCTCTGAATGACCTATTAAACACAAACCCGCGCCAACATCTTTAAGCATTTGTGCCGATGTTTCACCAGTATAAGCTCCAGAGCCAAATTTACTCACGTTTTGACTACCCACAATGATTTCTGAATGTTGTAGGAAATTTAGCATATCCCTCATGTATATATAGGGAGGACATATAACTATCTTAGTTGAAAAATGCTTACCAATAAAAGCGGCTACTGAAGCACAAAGTAGATCAATACCGCCGTTTAGTTTCCAGTTAGCAACAACGATAGGAATGCGTTTACTCATGTTTTAAGTACCTTTTAAGAAGAGAATAAAGAGAGGATAAACATCCTAATTGATTTAAGCAAGTACTAGTCAAAATGAAGATAAATGAAAATGCTGTAAAACGTAGGTTTTTTTAATGGGACACCGATTTACTGTGTACTGATAAATAGCTCATTTAACTCGGTAGCCAGTTGTGCTTTTATTTGGCTTTCATGCTGTGTGGCTATTTTCTGTTCAGCATAATTGAATACATGTTGTGACAACTTGATAGATTGCCTTACTAGCTTACAATGAAACAAGTTATGTGTTGCCATAATGCTGTCATTAACACGGTATTTTTTAATGGTTTCTTCAGTTAAATAATCACTGATTTTAGTCATATCATGATCACTAAAATGCTTCTTACCTTGCCTATCACGCGTCATACCTCGAACACGATAATCTATTTCAACAACATCAGCTGAGAAAGCTTCAATAACAAAATCAACTACTTTCAAAGGAGAAATAACGCCACAGGTTGATAGCTCAATATCAGCCCTAAAAATAGCGATACCTTGTTGTGGTGTTTCTTCGGGGTAGGTGTGAATACATAAGTGGCTTTTATCTAAGTGAGCAACTAATGATTCTGGTTTTGCTTCTTCTGAAATCATTAAGGTCACGCTCGCTCCTTGAGGAGTATAATCCTGACGGGCAATATTTAAGACATTACCCCCGATGGCGTGACAAACTTTAGTCAGCAAAATCTCAAGATTTTCACTGCTATAGGCTTGGTTGATGAATGCATTATAACTTTTAATCGATTGTTTAGACGGTAAAAAGTGTACGCGATATAACGAAAAGCTTAAACTTTTCGTTAAATTATTAAAACCATACAGCAGGATTTTATTCGTGGTGTTCATGGACAGAGATACTTATCAGTTTTCATGTTTACTCAAACTCATGAATATATATTGATCTTTGGGACTGTGCAAGCAACTAACTAGTGCAATCTTTATTGATCACACTATCAAAGAGATTTTTGATTAAGCCAGAAAATTCACGGATGAAGGCATGTTGAGCGGTACTAACCGTATGATTAATCATGCCAGAAAAGATCTCTTCAAGATCACAAAGAATAGCATCTACTTCTCTAATAATGGTATTACGTTGATTAAACGATAAGCCTTGGTTTTGACTGCAAAGGCTAATAATTTGTTCGCCTAGCTCTACTTCAATAACTGACATCACTGTTTCGCTTGGTTCGTTTGGCTCCGTTGAGTTTTCAAACAAATTGAGATTTTCTGTCAGATATTCAATTATTTGAATGTAACCGTCAGTATCTATAACCATAACAGCTTACTACCTTTGATGACGAAGAGTTTTTCAGGATAATTATAGCAGTTAATTTAGCGTTTTTATTTAATGGAAATCAATAAAGGGTTATGGATTTTTGATAATTTCATGAAAGATAAGGATATAGCCTTTATTATGACAGTATTGTTGGTACAACCATTAACGCGGCCCGTTGCCCGTTACCCACATCAGCATTCGGAAAGATAATACTCTCACCTCGCTGTGTCGTTCGGTATTCTTGTCCACGATCTGTTGATAATAAACTATCAATAGGGAAGTCCGTAAAGTTACTGACGTCATCATCGATAAAAAGTCTAAAGTTTTCACTCACTTTAGTGATATCACCTAAGGCTTTAAATAAATTGAAATGGTTATTGTTAAAAGGCTTAAGGGCGATTTTTTTATCGCTAATAAGCTTACAGAGGTTATTTATTATGGCGGTAAAATCCGCTATGTTATTTTCACCAAAGGGTCGGGTTTTACCCAACTCGATCGTAAAAGAATGGGCTGAAAAGTGTGAACTACTAAAGTAAGAGAAGGTGCCACTTGGACCATGGCCAAATAATACCGTGTTAACACCACAGATCGCCATAAAACTTAATTGCTCTTTATTCCACTGTTTATCGGCTTGGTAAGGGTAAATGGCAAATTTTTCATACTTAGAGTGTCGAATGGCAGTGTGTAAATCATAGTGGTAGTTAGTCACTTTCTTTGCCGATGAGGTTGGTGGCGTAGCTGGAAATGCGGCTAAGCTAGCGTCATTGGCCGTGTCGGCATTAAAAAATTTACCTACATAGGCTTCGAGTTTTTCGGCACGGAATTTTTCAAAACACGGCGATACCTCTTGGTATTTACCGCTGAACAACCTGTTTAAGTTTTCAGTTTGAAAACGTTTTGCTCTATTCATTGCCACAGGATTACCTATGATGAACAGTGTGCGGTGCTTTACTTGAGTTTTGTGAGCGATAATATCACTGATAAGTTGTTGTACTATTTCAATCGGGGCCGTTTCATTGCCATGAATGCCCGATGAAATGATAATGTTTTTATATGATTTCTTAGCGTAATCTACTTTGGTAGACTCTTTTTTAGAGGATGCAAGTTCAGGTTCAACAGGCTCAATAAGCAATATGCCACTATCAAGTAGAAAAGCAGTGGCTTTTTTAACCGCAAAGCTTAAGTGATTATTTGAGCCAGTTTGGACAAAACCTTGTTCAAACTGGCGCGTTAAGGCAATGAAATCACCTGTCTCGATGAATTGATTAAAAGCTTGAATAAAAGCCCTAGATTTTACATCTACAGCATTTGATAAAAAATGTCTGTTGTTGCTGTTCACTTAGAAGGTTAACCCCGGTGCCAATGTCTTGGGTAAACTCACTTTTTCTGCTTCTACTGAAGCAACAGGGTAAACACAATAATCAGCAGCATAATAGGCACTTGCTCTATGGTTACCACTGGCACCAATACCACCAAAGGGGGCAGCACTGCTTGCACCCGTAATAGGTTTATTCCAGTTAACAATACCCGCACGAATTCGGGTGAAAAAATGATTGTATAGCACTTTATTATCAGACAACAAACCCGCTGACAAACCAAAACGGGTGTTATTCGCTTCATCAATTGCTTCATCAAAGTCGCTATAACGATAAAGTTTCAGTAAAGGTCCAAAATACTCTTCATCAGGTATGTCGGCAATGATGTTACTGACATCGATAATGCCGGGTGAAACAAAACCAGTACCAGCGGTTAAGTGTTTAAGCGCTAACAATGACTTTGCACCCAGAGCTATCAATTTTGCTTGTGCATTCACTAAACCTAATGCTGCTTTTTCAGAGATCATAGCTCCCATAAAGGGTTGTTGGGCATCATCATAATGACCAATGGTTAAGTTATTGGTTACCTCGATAAGGCGCGCTAAAATAGCGTCACCTTGTTTGTTTTTTTCAATGAATACTCGACGGGCACAAGTGCAACGTTGACCCGTGGTAACAAAGGCCGACTGAATAATATCGTGTACTACCGCATCAATGTCACTGGTGTCTTTAACAATAAGTGGGTTATTCCCACCCATTTCTAACGCCAGAATTTTATCCGGTTGACCAGAGAATTGCTCATGTAACAAATGGCCCGTAGTAGAGCTGCCGGTAAAAAACAAACCATCAATAAGTTTATGGCTCGCCAGCGCTTTACCTGTGCCAACTTCACCTTGCACTAGGTTAATCACTCCATCAGGTAAACCGGCCTGCTGCCAAATTTTAATCATTTCTTGCGCAACAAGTGGCGTAAGCTCGCTGGGTTTAAAAACCACCGTGTTACCGGCAATTAATGCCGGTACTATATGACCATTAGGTAAGTGTCCAGGGAAGTTATAAGGACCAAAAATGGCCACAACACCGTGAGGCTTATGACGAATAAAGGCTTTAGCGCCGGGCATAGGGTTTTCAACTGTGCCAGTGCGCTCTTCATATGCTTTTAAAGAAATCGCTACTTTGGCGATCATCGCACCAACTTCTCCCGTGCTTTCCCATTTAGGCTTACCCGTTTCCACAGAGATAGTGGTTGCTAATGACGCCTTGTGCTCAGTTAATAATTCAGCAAATTTTGTGATGATAGCAACGCGTTTTTTAAAAGGATTATTTGCCCAATCTTTATATGCTTGACGAGCGCTTAATACTGCGCTGTTAACCTGTTCGTCACTGGCTGTTTTCCCTTGCCAAATAATTTCATTACGAGCGGGGTTAATGGAACTAACTTCATGACCTAAGCCTGCTTGCCATTTACCCTGAATAAACTGCACTAAATTTGTGTGAGACATCGTTGTGTGAGACATAGTACTTCCTTCTCATGGATAGTGGTGCTAGATAAACACTGTAGTCATTAGTCTGCGGATGTTATTCGCTACGACGAAAAAATGACAGAAACTAATTGCTGATTAAACGTACCCAATCACCGTCATTGACGAGTAAAATGTCAGCCACTTGTTGACTAATAACCACTTGGTTAGCTTTTTCTTGTAATGAAAGTGTTGTTTGTGTCGCTCTAAAATTGGCTACTTTACTATTACAAATAATATAGTTACCTGTAGATTCCACTTTACCAATAATCACTTGGCAGCGTTTACTCTTGTTAATGGTTCTAATTTTATTAACGTGCGCTTCTACGGTAGGACCTGCATCAAAAATGTCAACATAGCCACGCTTTTCAAAACCTTCCTTTTCCAATAAGTGCAGTGCTGGTAGCGTTTGAGGGTGCACTTGGTCGATAACGGCTTGTGCTTCTTTGCTGAGTAAGTTTACATAAATTGGGTGTTTAGGCATTAACTCCGCAATGAAGGCTTTTTTGCCTATGCCAGTTAAGTAATCTGCAGTAGGGAAGTCCATTGAGAAAAAGTGTTCCTCAAGCCAAGCCCAGAAGGGGGAACGGCCATTTTCATCTGAAAATCCGCGCATGTCAGCAATAATGGTCCCCGAAAAACGCGTTTTGTGTTCAGCAATAAATAGAAAGCGAAAACGTGATAAAAAACGGCCATTGTTATTCAAACGATATTTTTTATTGAGAAATAACGAACAAAGTTCACTTGCACCGGTGTAGTTATTGCACAGTGATAAAATTTCTACGGTATTGTAAATATTAAGTTCACGTGAGCTATGAACAACTTTACCTAAGTGGTAATGATAAAACGGATCCTTTAACCCAACCGCGGCTTCAATACCACTGGTACCAATAACCTCGCCTGTTGTGGTCTCTTCCATAACAAAAAGGTAGCTTTCGTTACCGGGGATATTTACTGCTTTATTAAAAGACTCTTCGGTGTCATGAATGCGGTCTTGCAGTAATGCTTCATTGACGGGGAGCGAGGTAAAACCGTGGCCAGACTCAACAGCAATGTGAAGCAAGGCTTTTAGGTCGGACTTTTTTATAGGACGAACAATGATCATAATTGCCCTCAACGAGAGTAAGTCGTTATACCAAGTCTATTAAGTGAAGATCCAACGCTTATTTGTCTTGGTATGACCTATCCTTCCCTCAGTAGCAAGGATAGGCCATTATGAGTATTAACTAAGTTAAACATAGTCGTTGCATTAAACTAAACTAGCGACTGCTTTTTCAAATCGTGTTAAACCCAGCGCAATATCTTCATCAGGAATAACCAGTGAAGGTGCAAAACGGACAGTATTTGCGCCAGCAACTAATATTATAACGCCTTCTGCCATTGCTGCCTCTAAAAAAACTTTAGCCTTATCTTGGTACTTTTTGTTCAATTCCGCACCAATTAATAAACCTTTGCCACGTATTTCAGAAAAAATATTATATTTGGCATTTATTGCGTTTAAGCCATCTCGGTAAATTTTAGCTTTATTTTTGACACCCGTTAAGACTTCTTTAGTATTAATAATATCTAATACGGCTTCAGCAACAGCACAAGCTAATGGGTTCCCCCCATAAGTGCTTCCGTGTGTACCCACTTTAAGGTGTTTAGCTATGTCAGTGCTGGTGAGCATTGCAGCAATAGGGAATCCGCCGCCTAAACCTTTTGCGGTAGTTAAAATGTCAGGCGTAACACCAAGCCCCATATAGGCATATAAATCACCTAGCCGACCAACACCCGTCTGTACTTCATCAAAAATCAACAGTGCCTTGTGTTGATCACACAAGGCACGAACACCTTTGATAAATTCAATTTTTGAGGAAACTACACCACCTTCGCCTTGTAATGGTTCAATCATTACGGCACAGGTATCATCAGAGATTAATGCTTTTAAGCTATCAAGATTATTATATTCAGCGTGATCTATGTTACCTGGCTTTGGGCCAAAACCATCGGAATATATTTCTTGTCCACCCACAGTAACGGTAAAAAAAGTACGGCCATGAAAACCTTGTTTAAAGGCAATGATTTGTGATTTTTTTTCGTTATACACTTCTAAAGCCCAACGACGCGCTAACTTAAGTGCGGCTTCATTGGCTTCTGCTCCTGAGTTACAGAAGTACACTTTTTCTGCAAAGGTACTTTCAACAAGCTTTTTAGCTAAACGAAGTGCAGGCTCATTGGTTAATAAATTTGATACATGCCAAATTTTTTCACCTTGCTCCTTTAGCGCACCCACTAACGCGGGATGACAGTGACCTAATGAGCTAACGGCAATACCGCCAGCAAAGTCAATGTATTCTTTGTCTTGTTGATCCCACACACGAGAGCCTTGACCGCGAACAGGAATAACTGCTGAAGGTGAGTAATTAGGTACCATTACGTCATCAAATAAGCCGCGTTCAACTGAAAAGTGTTCTGACATTCTGAAAATCCTCATTTATAAGAGAGCACTCATTTAATAGACTTAGTCTATTAATCTTACTGTAAAAATAGATAAAGCTTAATGATAATTTACACTATTGTAAAAATAATTATAGTGCGTTAAAAGTAGGGCGCTAGTATGGCATTAAGTGACGGTTTTGTCTTGCTGGATATCGCTGCACCCCATACAAAATGTAGGGTGATATTTTTTATTCATTTAAAATGAATAGTTATAGAGCGTTTTTTACGGGTGAAATAATGAGAAAGTCATGCGATGAGTGCTTTTTGATGAAAACAGTCCAGATGGTCTTTTAATTATTACTCAAAAAACGCCACTCTACAGTGTAGATATTCGTAATAGGCTAACTGAAATTGAGCTTAATATGATCAATGTCGCTTTTTTCTAATAGTTTTCTTTGCGCCAATGTTAAGTTAACAACACTGAATAATTGTTTAGTCTCATCACTGTCAATGAACTCCTCCCTTGCTAAGTTTCTATACGTGACATACGCTTTAGCTTGGGCGACAACTTGTGCAATAGGATGCATATTGTCAATACTATCAGCGTAAGCTAAGTCGAAAATAGGCTCGATTATATTAAGTCGTTTGAAATTCATTTTCTCAATTAAATCAGCAGACAATTGTGAACTTCTCATGATAATTTGTTCAAGCAGTATCTCTTCACTGGTTTCTATTTTTGATAAAATACTATGTAAGCGTTTATCTTTGCTCGCAAAAGCCTTCTGTAATTCTTGGTTATGCATTTCATGAAAAGTTGTTAAATAGCAACGAGTGATTACAAGTCTGCCTATATTTGACAGCATGCCCGTACTAAAAGTCGTAAACTCATCAAGACCACGCTGTTTCGCGAGTACTTTAGCCGCTAAGGCAATTGATAAACTGTCATTCCATAGCCTCCATTTCATGAGTCCATAAGGGGCGGTATTTTTTGGTAACCAATGCTTTAGTGTAAAAGCGGGCATGATCAGTTTTAAGTTATCTAAACCAATAAAACTTAATGCTAATTTTACGTCGGTAACTTGTACGTCAGCACGTTTTCGGTATTGGGGTTTATTAACTAAATTAATTAAATCAATAGTGAGCCATGGTAATGATGAGATTCGCTTTTTTATTTGATTCACTGATGCGGCACGAGTAGATAATATATCCAGAATAGCGGGACAGGTATCTTCAATGCCTAAAATGTGATGGTAAAGGTGCTCTTTATTGTCAAAGTCCTGATTAATTTGCGTGCGAACCTTTTTAAAGAAGTGCTGTGTCGTTTGTTTACGAAAATGTTTTTCACCGCGCTCGGCAATAATCCTCTCTTGTTGAGCTTGCACTTCAATAGACAATAGTTTGCGTCGAGGGTTTTCTTGTTCACTCTCTTCGTGGCTAGCCATAGAGCTTTCACCGCTTTGCGCTTTTGCAAAGTCTTTACTGATAGATAGGCTAGTTGCCCGTCGACTCAAGTCAGCAACGATTTGATTTTTAACTAGAATTTTCATATGTTCTTTATTGATTACCTTTTTTGTTTATCTAGGGTATAAAATTGAGTATTGAATTTTTAATGCTGTAATACCAACCCGTAATAAACGCACAGGGGAAAAATCACTTGTATGAGGTTAAAATACTACTTTATATGGTTTATATCCAAAAGATATGACTTATATCTAAGCATATTCTGCTATTCGGTGCTTGGGTAATTTTTAAATTGTTGAATAAAATTGGCCAATAATGTTTTTCCTTGCTCTGTGAGTATGGATTCTGGATGAAATTGCACGCTACTTATTGGTAAAGTTTTATGTGTTAACGCCATAATTTCATCAATGTCACCTGCTTCATTTTTACTCCATGCCGTTATAGTAAGCGTTGTGGGTAATGATTGCTTGTCAACAATTAAGGAGTGATATCGGGTAACTCGTAACGGCTGATTTAATTCACTAAATAAACCTTGTTGATTATGATGAATGAGACTGGTTTTACCATGCATAACTTTTTTTGCGTTTTTGATATTCGCGCCAAAATGCTGTGCTATACATTGATGGCCTAAGCACACACCTAACAAAGGGATACTTCCCGCAAACTGCTTAATTACAGCCAATGATATTCCGGCCGCGTTAGGGTTACTGGGGCCAGGAGAGATAACAATATATTGCGGTTTTAATTGTTTAATTTCATCAAGGCTAATTTCATTATTTCTATAGACAATAACTTCTTGTCCTAGTGCTTGAAAGTAATGCACTAAATTAAAAGTAAATGAGTCGTAATTGTCAATCATCAATAACAAAAAACTGTCCTGCAGTGAATACCATCGTATATGAATGCGAACACTTCTTTATACTGTTTGGTCTAATTAAATGAGCGGTTATTCTAATGGTTTTATCGAAAAGGGGCAATATGAGAACAGGAAAAACTGCAGTAAATGTGAGTATGCAATGCTTGCTCTTAGTGTGGGATAACTCGATGAGATGTGACTGAAATAAGCGATAAATCACCTTGAATGTTTAGCTGTTTTATTCATTTATTGGCAATGTTGACTGAGTGCCGAGTGTCAATTTTTGGCTCGCATGATGAATAGAATCTACTATGACTCACCATCTTTCTGTATCGAGTGCTTCATATAGGCAGTAGCAGCCAAAAGGATTTCAGTAAAAAGCTCAGCGAAACTTATCATGATTCAATTTTCAACTATTTCAATTCACTCAACTTTCCGTCTCAGGATCCAATCAACTGTGTTGCTAAAATATTTTTGTAAAGCCTTTTGCACCAGATAATATCAGTAATGCTTCTTTTTGCACGCTCTCGGTGCAAACGCGGGAATAGATAAATCTATATCGACTCTAAGTTATTAATTTATATTGACAAATTATATTGGCATATGAATTGTATTATCAGAGTAATAAATTAATGTCATAACTAGAGGTTAACATGAAACTGATAAACGTTATTATTAAACCATTTAAATTAGATGATGTCCGGGAGGCCATTTCTGAAATAGGCGTCGAAGGCATTACCGTAAGTGAAGTAAAAGGCTTTGGTCGCCAAAAAGGTCATACGGAATTATACCGTGGCGCAGAATACCAAGTTGACTTTCTACCTAAAGTGAAATTAGAAATAGCTGTGAATGATGAAATTGTTGAGCGTTTAGTTGAAACGATTACTAAAGCGGCTTACACCGGTAAAATTGGTGATGGTAAGATCTTTGTTTATAACCTAGAACAAGCCGTTCGTATTCGTACGGGCGAGCAAGATTCTGAAGCACTATAAGGATAGTTATTATGGAACAAAATATTTTTCAACTTCAATATGCATTAGATACCTTTTATTTTCTAATTTGTGGTGCCTTAGTCATGTGGATGGCGGCGGGTTTTTCAATGCTAGAAGCGGGTTTAGTACGTGCAAAAAACACGACTGAAATCTTAACTAAAAACGTAGCGCTATATGCCATTGCATGTATTATGTACTTGGTTGTTGGTTACGACATCATGTATGGTGGTGGCATTTTTCTAGATGGTATTGCCCTTGACGGTGCGAGTGATGCAGAAGCACTTGTGGGTGCGGTGCTTGCTGAATCTGCAGAAGCTGGCTTTGATGGCGATGCAGTTTATTCAAACGCCTCTGATTTCTTCTTCCAAGTCGTCTTTGTCGCTACGGCAATGTCAATTGTTTCTGGTGCGGTTGCTGAGCGTATGAGACTCTGGTCTTTCTTAGCCTTTGCAGTGGTACTCACCGGTTTTATCTACCCTATGGAAGGTAGCTGGACTTGGAACGGTGAAGCTGTCTTTGGTTTATACACTTTAGGTGACTTAGGTTTCTCTGATTTTGCTGGTTCAGGTATTGTTCATTTGGCGGGTGCCTCAGCGGCATTAGCGGGGGTCTTATTACTTGGTGCTCGTAAAGGAAAATACGGTGTAGACGGTAGAGTAAATGCGATACCAGGTGCTAACTTGCCTATGGCAACATTAGGTACTTTTATTCTCTGGATGGGCTGGTTTGGTTTTAACGGTGGCTCAGTATTAAAACTTGCTGATATTAACAGTGCTAACTCAGTCGCTATGGTGTTCTTAAATACTAACGCTGCCGCTGCCGCGGGTGCCATTTCCGCACTTGTTTTCGCTAAAATATTATTCAAAAAAGCAGATTTAACCATGACATTAAACGGTGCATTAGCTGGTTTAGTGGCCATTACGGCTGAACCTTCTACTCCTACGCCATTACAAGCAACTGTCTTTGGTGCTATTGCGGGTGTTATTGTCGTACTTTCAATCTTAGCATTTGATAAAGTGAAAATTGATGATCCAGTAGGTGCTATCTCTGTTCACGGTGTTGTAGGTCTCTTCGGCTTAATGATTGTTCCAATTACTAACCCTTTAACTGCAGACGGTGGTGCTTCTTTCAGTGGCCAGCTTATTGGTGCAGCAACTATCTTTGTTTGGGTATTTGGTACTAGTTTTGCTGTCTGGTATGTACTGAAGAAAGTTATCGGTATTCGTGTAACGGAAGAAGAAGAATACGAAGGTGTTGATATTTCTGATTGTGGTATGGAAGCTTACCCAGAGTTTACTCGCGGTTAGGGTACATACGATAGGTAGATGACAGATAAATTGTACTCAATATTATAAGTGCTCTTAGTTAGAATACTTAAGTTTAAAAGTACAATCACTTTATCGTTAACCGATAAAGTTAAAAAAAAGCGGTATATCACAAAGTGATATACCGCTTTTTTATTATTCAATTACTTAAGTAACCTGAGTTCGGCTACCTAATATTAATACAGCTTTAAACGTTTTTTTACTGCGAATAAACTCAGCATTACAAGAGTCAACCAAGTCGTTGAACCGCCACTGTCGTCAGTGTCAGTGTCACTGTCGGGGTATATTGAAAGCTGAGGAGATAAATCGCTGTCAGTAACTGCAGAGCTATCAACAATAACAACTTGCTCAATAACGACAAAGTTCTCTACGCCTGGTGCTAGCATATCAGAGCAGATTTGTTCTGAGCCCATTACCATGGGTATCCCCGTCAAACTGTCATAGGTACAGAGATCAAGTCCGGCTATTTTATTGACTACCGTCATGCCGTCACCAATAACTTGGCCAAAAACAGTAAAACCACCATTTTGTTGGTCTAAGTTTTCACTGTTATCGGCTAAGTTAAAGAACCATTGATTCGTTGCACTATTCATATCACTGCCTATTTTTGCCATCGCTATCGTGCCAAGCACATTCGAATATATTGGCTCATTAACCACCGACTCATTGGCTTCAAGAGGGGTTAATGGCCAGACCCCCTCAAAGGTATAACCACCACCTTGTACAACAAAATCAGTGGCAACACGGTGGATAACACTGTCGCTGTAATGTTCACTTTCTACATAAGTCAGGAAGTTATCGACAGTTTTTGGCGTGGTTTGGTCAAATAAATTAACCTGAAAATTTCCTTGCGACGTATAAAATTCAACAATTGTCGCGGTGGCGGTATTAGGTAAAATTAAGGTTGCAGTAGCGATGCTAACGAGTGATAACAGTTTTCTAGTCTTTTCTTTTGCTATTTTTTTAAACATGGGAAACCTAGTTTTGGGCTAAAGTGGTTTTAAATTGTAGTTCATCATAAATGCTGTCATTGATGTTAACAAGTCGCGGTAACACTTTAGTAATATATGGTGTGAGTTCATATTGGTTGTGTTCATTCCCCCTGATAGCCATTACAATAGCGACGACTTTCATTATAATCTTTTCTGATAAAGGTATAGCCATGAAAAAAGTATTGTTAATATCGAGCCTGATGTTTTTTTTATCACTCCCCAGTATTGCCGAAGCAAAGGTGAAAATAGGTGTTGCGTTAGATATGGATTTAAGTATTGTTGCACAAATTGATCGGTATAATATCGTCTTAGGTGATAGCGGCTTTGCTGTTGATTATACGATTAAAACTGAAAAATTCGAAAGCAACACGCCTTTATCTTGGTATATAGCGGGTGGTGGTTGGGCTGGATGGGATAACGGTTTTGGTCTCCGTACACCGTTGGGTGTAACTTGGGGCTTTGCCAAAAATTGGGATCTATATGGACAAATACAGCCAGTAGCTGATTTTGATAATGATTTTGATTTAAGTCTTGATGGTGCTATTGGTGTACGTTTCGCCTTCTAATCTATAGGTCAACGCTCTCTCATTTTCTCCCCGTTTAGCCAAAATGGTTATCAGCAATGAAGTAAACGTAGAAGTCACAATTTTAACGCATTGTTATTATTTATTTGTGGATAAAGTTTTATCAATCTTTACTTGATCAAAATCAAACGTACACCAATACTTTTACTGTTGTATTGACCAACCAAATGCTACCATACTAATGGTAGTAATTATCATTCACTATTAGATTACTCTTTCAAGGGTAATTATCAAATAGGATAAAATTTTTGGAGCTATATCATGACATTATCTGAACTTCCCCTTAATAAACTGGCTAAAATTAGTGCTTTACCTAAAGATGATGCTATCGCTGCTCAATTAATTCAGCAAGGTTTTATCCTCAGTTCACATATATCATTGGCACATAAGGCCCCTTTTAATGGACCTATGGCATTTCGCCTACACAATACCAAAATCTGTATTCAACGTGCTATAGCCGAGCAAATCGGTGTTAATTTTTAGTCAACCCCTAAATAAACTCATGCTCAACAGCCATAGAAGAATCTCTCCATGAACAAACTTCAACATTTCGCACTGGTTGGTTTTGCCAATTCAGGAAAAAGCACATTATTTAACTTGTTACTGTCTGATGAGAAAGATAATAAAAAGCAAAGAAAACAAAGTGTTGGGAATTGGTCTGGGGTGACGGTTGCAACTAAAAAAACACGCTTTACGCTAGCGGAGGAAACGGGTTACTTATCAGATCTCCCAGGGTTAAGTTCATTAGACCGCCATGCCGAGCAGGGCAAAGATTTGACCATATCTCAATCATTTTTACAAGAGAGTGATATTGATTGTTTCATTAATGTTATCGATATTAATCAACTCAGTCGTCAACTTTATTTAACCAGCCAGTTGTTAGAGCTGGGAGTACCTATGGTAGTGGTACTGAATAAAACGGACAGGCAGAAAAATTTAGATATTGATATCGAGCAGCTTGCACAAGAATTGGGTTGCGGTGTTATTGCCATCTGCGCACAAGAGGATAATTCGTTAGCGGAAGTACAGCAGACTCTGGCTAAAATGACAGCTGAAATATCGTTATATCAGAGTCATAAAAATGCGAGTGAAAATTCTAATGTTGAACCACCAGAAAAACCAAGTATTAAGGCTATGCAAGCGCGCTATGATTATATTAACGATATACTTGCTCGTGTGGGTACCAGTGAGGCTACTAACGCTGCTTTTGCCAACGTCTCATCCACAGGTAAATCTTTTTCAGAAAAAATAGACGATTTGGTATTACATCCCTTTTTAGGTGTACCAATATTTCTCGGTATGATGTATCTGCTCTTTATGTTTGCCATTAATGTAGGTGGTGCTTTTATTGACTTCTTTGATATTCTTAGTGGCACAATATTTGTTGCTTATCCGTTACACTTTCTTGCGCCATTAGATCTGCCCCAATGGATACTGACTATTGTGGAAGGTTTTGGTGGCGGCCTGCAAACAGTCGCGACTTTTATTCCCGTTATTGTCTGCTTATTTATTGGTTTATCATTGCTCGAAAGCTCAGGGTATTTAGCGCGAGCTGCGTTTGTTGTCGACAGTGTCATGCAAAAAATTGGTTTACCGGGCAAAGCATTTGTTCCTTTAATCGTCGGTTTTGGTTGCACCGTTCCTGCGGTAATGTCAGCAAGGATCCTGGATAGTGAGCGAGAACGTATTACCACGATAATGATGGCTCCCTTTATGTCATGTGGCGCTAAGTTACCTGTCTATGCCTTATTTGCCGCGGCTTTTTTTCCTGATAATGGTCAAAACTTAGTGTTTTTATTGTATTTAGTGGGCATTGCCGCCGCTATATTTACGGGCTTCTTATTAAAGAAAACCATATTAACGGGCACTGCGACGTTAAATATTATGGAGTTACCCCATTACGAAATACCCAAGTTGCGCAATCTCAGTCAGCGTGTATGGCAACGCACCAGAAGTTTTGTTACTGGAGCAGGTAAAACCATTGTTATTGTCGTGTGCATACTCAACTTTGTTAATTCAATTGGCACTGATGGGGAATTTGGTCAACAAGACAGTGAAAAATCCATTTTAAGTCAAGGAGCAAAGCTGGTCGTACCTTTATTGGCTCCTATGGGTGTTCAAGAGGATAATTGGCAAGCTGGTGTAGGTATTATCACCGGGATATTTGCGAAAGAAGTCTTGGTGGCCACCTTTAACAACTTGTACTCTCCTCATGCAGGAGAAGATGAAGGTGCACCCTCCTTATTAGACAGTTGGCAAGAAGCCACGAACAGTATTAAAGAGAGCTTATTAGGCATTGCTCCTGATGATCCTTTAGGCATAAACGTCGGCGACGTGAGTGATTTAAATCTTGCCGCTGAAGAGCAAGGTGTTGACTTAACGACTTATCAACATATGCAATTAGCCTTTGTTAGTCAGTTAGGCGCTTTTAGCTATTTACTGTTCATTTTACTTTATACCCCTTGCGTTGCTGCCATGGGCGCGATTAAAAACGAAGTGGGTAGCCGCTGGGCAGGGTTTGCCGCAATATGGAGCTTTGTCTTTGCTTATTTAATGGCGACATTGTGTTATCAAATAGGTAACTTCTTAGCTTCACCTGTCCGTGCTAGCATAACTATAGCGTGTGCCGTACTCACCTTTGTCCTCATTTATTTTTGGCTCAAACATAAAGGTAAGCGCGTGTTAACTATCCCTGTTTCAGTCAGTTATTCTTGAACACTTTTTTACAAAATAAGTCAGTAAAATCAACTCACAACCCTAAGTTATCTAGCCGATATTGCTCGCAATATTGGCTAGATAAACTATACTCTTACTATACCAATCGTCTTAAGGAACTTTATCACTTAGCGCTGTCTTTATGAAAGTAGCATCAATAAAATTTGTGTTGGTCTCGTCATTCTAAATCAAACAAATTTGTGCAGTTATCTTTTTATAAAGAACCCAAGAGTGAGTTTAAAAGGCCTTCGTACAGCGTTATTTGACTTAGACAATAACGCAGCACGGATGTAGCTTATTAGAGAATGCAGGAGCACATTGTCCAGCACTATTCTGCTAAGTACCATTATCTCAATACCTTGCCTACAGCCTTTTAAGTCTCGCTGAGTGGGCAGAAAAATAATAAAATGAGTATTTGTCTTTAAGCGCAAAACAAACGTCTGTTACTAGTCTATTGTGGTATGACTTGGCATTAAGCTTGACTGTGATTATGCCAATAATATCTCGAATTATAGGGGAAAAACGATGAATAAAAAGCCCATTGAACCGATTAAACGCATTGCCGTATTAACGAGTGGTGGTGATGCTCCTGGCATGAATGCCGCGATACGTTCTGTTGTCTTAGCAGCTCATCATTATCAAATAGAAGTTATTGGTTTTTATCATGGTTTTAATGGCTTGGTATGTGACGAGCATATTGCTATGGCTAAATCGTTGTCGGTGTTAAAAGTAAATGGCATTATCCATCGGGGTGGTACGCTGTTAAAAAGTGCACGTTGTCAGGAGATGCATAACAAATCAGGTTTACAAAAAGCGACTAAGACATTGAATGATTATAATATCGATGCACTGGTGGTAATAGGTGGCGATGGTTCATTTAAAGGTCTATTGGCGCTACAGCAGTATTGGCCCGGTCAGGTTATTGGTATTCCAGGTACGATAGATAATGACATTGATGGCTCCGACCATACCATTGGTTTTGCCACTGCGGTGAATACTGGCATTGAGGCAATAGATAAAATTCGTGATACCGCCGATGCTTTTGAACGAATATTTATTGTTGAATTAATGGGTCGTCATAGCGGTCACATTACCTTCAATGTCGGCATCGCTTGTGCCGCAGAGCAAGTATTATCTTTTGAAAATTTTAGCGCTGAAAAGCAAACGGAAACACTAGCACAGCTTGCTACAGAAATTATCCAAGCAAAAGAAGCACGTCACTCTAGTTATATCATCGTTATTGCTGAGCACTTATGGCCGGGCGGTGCAACAGAGCTAGCAAAACAGCTACATCATCAAGCGGGTATTGAATGCACACCTTGTATACTAGGGCATATTCAACGCGGTGGTTCGCCTATCGCTAAAGATAGAATACTCGCCACAAAAATGGGTGTAGCGGCTGTACAAGCACTTATTAAGGGTGAAACTAATGTCATGACCGGTGAGCAAAGTAATGCTATGCATCTTATCCCCCTTGATGAGGCGATTAAGCATCAAAAAATAGTGAGTAAACAGCTTATTGATGCTCAGCAAAATATTTTGGCGTTAACGGCACAAACGCAATGCTAACTTAATCACTTTATTCTTAAAAATATGAACCTTATGCAGCTATCAATTTTATGCTACTACGGTTAACCCATAACCTTCAAAGAAGTCTATTAACTTAATCATGGTTTCTTTGGACGGAGGGCTGAGATGTGAAAGTTCATATTCATCTTCATACTCTTTCCACTTGTAACTGCCTATCTCGTGGTAAGGTAATAACTCTAAACGTTCAATATTTTTCATTGGGCTAATAAATTCAGCTAGCTCCTTTGCTGACTCTATATCATCGGTGATCGTTGGCACAACAACGTAGCGGATCCACGCAGGTTGTTTTAATGCTTCAAGGTGCTTAGCAAAACGTATGGTTGATTTATTACTGACCTTGGTCAGGTCAACATGTTTTTTATTATCCATTTGCTTAATATCTAGCATCACCAAGTCGGTGTATTCTAGTAATTCATCTATTTTTTTATTGTGATCACGAACAAAGCCGTTGGTATCTAAACAGGTGGCAATATTTTCAGCTTTACACGCCTTGAATAACTCTTTAACAAATTCTGGTTGCAACATGGGCTCGCCGCCTGAAACAGTAACGCCGCCGCCACTGGCCTTAAAGTAATGCTTGTAAGGGCGAATTTCATTCATTAAGTCTTCAACGGTTCTTTCAATACCCGCACCTTCATCCCAACTATCTCGGTTATGGCAATACTGACAGCGCATTAAGCAGCCTTGCATAAAAACAATAAACCGTATGCCTTGACCATCAACCGTGCCACAAGACTCTATCGAGTGAATACGTCCTGTTTGCATTTATTTTCCTCCAACAGCAAAAAGAGCAGAAAAACTGCTCTTTGTAAGTTTAAGGGTAAGTATATATCAAAGGTAGCTTTTACTCATTAAGTACTCATTAATATTACTCACCCTTTATTTTTGATTATTAGATAACCGATGTAAAAGTACGAGAAATTACATCTTGTTGCTGTTCTCTAGTTAACGCATTGAAACGTACAGCGTAACCAGAAACACGAATCGTTAATTGAGGGTACTTAGTTGGATCTTCAATCGCTTCAAGTAACATTTCTCGGTCTAATACGTTAACGTTGATGTGTTGACCGCCTTCGCTTTCAGCATCATGATGGAAGTAACCATCTAACAAACCTGCTAAGTTAGTACGTTTCGCTTCAGCTGTTTTACCTAATGCATTGGGTACGATAGAGAAAGTATAAGAAATACCATCTTTAGCGTCTTTGAACGGTAGTTTGGCGACTGATGCTAATGAAGCTAAAGCTCCTTTGTTATCACGACCGTGCATTGGGTTAGCACCGGGAGCAAATGGAGCACCTGCTACACGACCATCAGGTGTAGCACCTGTTTTCTTACCATATACCACATTAGAAGTAATGGTTAAGATTGACTGCGTAGGTGTAGCATCACGATACATTGCATGCGATCTGATTTTCGCCATGAAGTTTTCAACAAGTTCACATGCGATATCATCAACTTCGCTGATATTGTTACCAAAAGTAGGGAATTCACCTTCTATTTCAAAATCAATGGCAATACCATTTTCATCACGAATTGGCTTAACTTTAGCAAACTTAATAGCAGATAAACTATCAGCAACTAATGAAAGACCGGCGATACCACAGGCCATGGTACGTTTAATGTCACGGTCATGAAGTGCTAATAAAGAGGCTTCATAGCTGTGTTTGTCATGCATATAGTGAATACAGTTCAACGCAGTCACATATTGTGTTGCTAACCAATCAGTCATTGTTTCGAAGTTAGCCATCACTTCATCGTAATCTAAATATTCGCTGGTTATTGCATCAAACTTAGGGCCTATTTGCGCTTTAGATTTTTCATCAACGCCGCCATTGATTGCGTACAATAATGATTTACCTAAGTTAGCACGAGCACCGAAGAACTGCATTTGCTTGCCAACAACCATAGGGCTTACACAACAAGCGATAGCATAATCATCTGAGTCCATGTCAGGACGCATTAAGTCATCATTTTCATACTGGATTGAACTGGTATCGATTGAAACTTTTGCACAATACTCTTTAAAGGGTTGTGGAAGTTTTTCAGACCATAACACGGTAATGTTTGGCTCTGGACTCGAACCCATAGTGTATTGGGTGTTTAAGAAACGGAAGTTAGTTTTAGTCACTAAAGTACGACCATCTATACTCATACCACCAATGGATTCAGTTGCCCAGATTGGGTCACCAGAGAATAATTCATCATAATCAGGGGTACGTAAGAAACGTACCATACGAAGTTTCATGACTAAATGATCAACTAACTCTTGCGCGTCATCTTCTGTTAATACGCCATTAGCGATGTCACGTTCAATGTAAATATCTAAGAACGAAGAGACACGACCAAAAGACATTGCTGCGCCATTTTGAGATTTAATTGCCGCTAAATAACCAAAGTAAGTCCACTGAACCGCATCGGTTGCGGTAATTGCTGGCTTGCTGATATCAAAACCGTAAGTAGCCGCCATCTCTTTGATGTCACCTAATGCACGGTACTGCTCTGAAATTTCTTCACGTAAGCGAATAACTTTTTCTACTTCAGCAGCGCTAGTAACATTGTAAAGGTCATTTTCAAGTGACTTTTGTTGTGCCGCTTTATCTGTCATCAAAAAATCAATACCGTATAAAGCAACACGACGGTAATCACCAATGATACGGCCACGACCGTAGGCATCAGGTAAACCTGTGATGATGCCTGACTTACGACAGTTTAAAATGTCTTTTGTATAGACATCAAAAACACCTTGGTTATGGGTTTTTTTGACTTCTGAAAAGGTTTTGTTAATCGTTGCATCTAACTCTTTACCGTAAACTTTACAGCTTTGAGCAACCATGCGAATACCGCCATTACAGATTAACGCACGTTTTAATGGTGCATCAGTTTGTAAACCAACTATTTTCTCTAAAGATTGGTCAATGTAACCGGCACCGTGTGAAGTAATGGTAGAAATAATATCAGTGTCAAAATCAACAGGCGCTAAGGTTTCATTTTCTTGTTTGATGCCTTTAGCGACAGAAGCCCAAAGTGTATCCGTTGCCTTAGTTGCACCCGTTAAAAAGCTATCATCACCTTCATAAGGGGTATAGTTCTTTTGAATGAAATCACGAACGTTTACTTGTTCTTGCCATTCACCAGGAGTAAAACTACTCCATGCATTGTCTTTAGAATCACTAATCATTGTAATCTCCGAAAAAATAAAAATAAATAAAAATTTAATTACTGCTATATTAAGTATTCTGCCGTATTCAATGCTTTAATCGCTTGATACAAATCAACTAACGATTAATCATTTCGTTGTTTGCTCCAGTTTACTCAATAAACACCTTACTTAGGCTTTCCTAGTAAGCAGCAATAACTTACTATGGATTTATTATAGACAGGCGCTATTACATTAGGAATAGCGTTTTAATAAATTGATTCTTTCTAAAATGAACATAATCAATGTTCTAACAGAGCATAATCCATGACCGATAAAAAATGATCAATACAAATGGAATAACCTTGTTCGCTCTAGTGGTAGAAGCGAAGTCATTTAATAAGGCGGCTAAGCTTGCTAATATATCACCCGCTGCGTTAAGTAAAAAAATATCACAGCTTGAAAAAGAGTTAAAAGTGCAGCTACTTAATAGAACCACTCGGCAGTTACATATTACTGAGGCAGGAGAGTTACTCTACCAACACGCGAAAAAAATTAATGAAAAAGTGAACGATGCCTTTACCCAAGTTACCAATTTTAGTAGTGGTTTGATGGGCACTATAAAAATGACGGTGCCGGTTATTTCTGGGGAGTTGTTACTTGCTGAAGTTGTTGCTGAATTTTGTCAACGGCATCAACACTTAAGTGTTGATATGCGGTTAGAAAATGAATTTGTTGATTTAGTCAAAGAAGGGCGTGATATCGCGATAAGAACGGGTGAGTTAACCGATTCAACCTTGATCGCTAAAAGACTGATAGAATCTAATTGGGTAGTTTGTTGTTCGCCACGTTATATTGAAAAATATGGTAAGCCTCAATCGATTGAAGAACTGACCGAACATAATTGTTTTGCATATACCTATCAGAGTCAAGGTACACATGATTGGAAGTTTGAAAAAAACAATGAAAAACTTACGGTTAAAATTTCAGGGAATTTTGCTAGTGATAATTCATTAGCATTGAGAAAAGCGATATTGGCGGGTTATGGTATTGCTTATGTGCCTAAATTTTGCCTGTATGATGATATTCAATCGGGTGCATTAGTGCCTATTTTGCAAGATTATAAACCACGTTCGTTAGGTATATATGCGGTTTATCCATATACAAAACATCAATCACAAAAGATTAAACTATTAATAGAACATATCAAAGATGCCTACCAGCAACGAGCCGAAAGGTTTAAATAATGATACTCAGGCTATGATACCCATTACCATTTTAAGTACACTCTGAAACAGGCATCTTGATTGGTAACGGGTATAAATTATTTTT
>JBAHZW010000073.1:0-11655 GCA_037132835.1 Colwellia sp.
GTATCACGTTGGTAAGTTTGTAATAAAAACGTATCCGTGTGCTTGCCGCATCGAATACCTGTTGGGTCATCAAATATGCGCTTGGTACGGTTATTGATAATATCTTTATCCATATTACCGGTTAATGGTTTAGAAAAACACTTGTTATGGGTAGGGAAGTAGCCATTAATATCGACCGCACCCGCGTATACCATTTCGGGAAATTTAACTAATAAAGGCTCTTGAATATTAGGAAGGTGTTGATCGGTAAATTTATCAAACGCAGTGCTATATTTAGGCGGGACAGTGTTACCTAGTTTTTGGTAATTAAAATCAAATAAATTTTGAATGTTAATCAAGTTGCTGGTGATGCTTTGCTCAAAGAGTCTACTCACTTCTGAGGCGGCATGCTGTGCTTGTTGGCATATTTTAGCAATATAAGAGTCATTTTCAAAAGATGAAAGGTGAATGAAAATCGACTCGGTACTGTTTGATAATGCCCGAGCTTGCTCTGATGCAGACTGTGTTTCGTTGGCTTTATTGACTAAAAAGTTATGAAGACTCGTCACAGCGGACGATATGTCAGCAGCGGCTGAATCTTGTTCGTCTAGCGCGTGGCTGATTTGGTTGCTAGCTGTTGATGCTTCATCCATTAATTGATCTATTTCTGCAAAGCCATTTGATAATTCACTCATAGTGCTGACTACGCTGTCTGTTTGCTGAACAATTTGTGCCATCACTTGGGTTGTTGCACTGGTTTCGTCATTTATTTGCTTAAGCATCTCTCCTATTTGTGCTGTTGCATCAGCCGTTTTACCCGCAAGGGCTCTTACTTCAGCAGCGACCACGGCAAAACCTCGGCCTTGATCCCCTGCACGCGCTGCTTCAATTGCGGCATTTAATGCTAATAAATTTGTTTGTCCTGAAATGCCATTAATTACATCAGTAATACTTTGAATTGCTTTTGTTTTTATTTCCAGTGATTGCGTTTTTATCGCCGCATCTTGTACCATTTTATTTAGCTGGTTAACAATACTAATATTACTTTCTAGTTCTGTTGAGCTTGCGGTACTGGCAATCATCGCTTGATTTGTTTGTTGGGAAGCGAGCACAGCATTGTCGTTAATTTGTTTGCTATTGACTGACATTTGCTCCGCTGCGGTGACAAGGTCTTTTACATCTTCGCCTGATTTATCAATGGATCTACTTAGCTGTGTAAGAAAGTAGCTAACTTGTGCGGAGTTAATTGCCAGTTTACTGGCTTGAGCACCAATATTTTCACTTACTTCTGTCAGTGTTTTATCGGTATGCTTAGACCGCTTATTGGCTGATGACTGACTATTGTTATCAGGATTGTTTTCAGTTGTTTTTTTACTATAAAACCAAAAAATAATCAGGTTAATGATAAAAAGTATCATTGCTGCCATAAAAGCAGATTTAAAGAATTGATAACTAAGATGGGCGATTAAGGTTGTTAGACTTGAAATAAATATTAGTAGCAGGAGCTGTTTTTTATTCATTTTTCCTCACGTTTTTTTGTTATACCATTAGTTCCGCTAATTTAGGTGCTCTATTTTAACAAGTATAAATGAACACATAATTAATGGGATTGGTTTTATACCAGTTTCATTAAATTAGTTCCCACTCAGAGCTTGTCAGTGCTTTGAGAATAAAGTGAATTTTTTTGTGTATAGTCACTCTATATTAAAGGAATTCTGTGCGATTATCGAAGCACTGACAAACTCCCAAAGGGCGAGTTTAAAAGGCTTATATGCTACGTTATTGATTTTGACAAGGGAATAACCCATTCTCTTCAATCAATGCCTTGCCTCTAAGCCTTTTAAATCTCGCTGAGTGGGAAGAAACTTAGTGAAATTGGTATTATTATAGGGCTACCGATTTTTGATAATGACAGGCAATAATTGTCTTATGGTGAAGGTATCAGCCAATATTAAATATAATAGACTAGAAATTGTAAACTTGTATTGAATTCACCTGAATGCCCGGGTAACAGACTTAATAACTCTTAGGAGGCGATAGGCGGAGTAATGCAACAGACTGATATTAAATAACTAATTTGTATTTTTGTGTATAGGGGGGTAATGTTGAGAGGGGTGTTTTTAATAGAAATCAACCTGTTGATGAGTATTGACCTATTATTTCAGTTTTAATATTCATTAAGCCAAGTTGAGATTATTTACTCAACTTGGCTTAATTGGCCCCAGAGTTTAATGCTTAAAACACTCTGGGTGAGCAATTTATTTCTCTTCAGATTCCTTCTCTGTCTTTAAGTTTTCTGCATGCGGTAAATCATGAGCTGGCATCGCTTTGTTATCATGTTTTAGGTAGTTATCCATCCAGCGCATTAAGCGTAAATTGTAATCATACTTTGCCGCCGCACGTTTGTTACCATGACCTTCGCCGGGGTAATAGACTAAGCGCACCGTTTTACCGTGCACTTTCATGTAACGGTACATTTCCATCGATTGCCCCGGGTGTACACGGGGATCGACTTTACCGTGCATAATGAGTAGTGGCGTTTCAGATTGTTCTGCCCAATAAATTGGGCTACGCTCTAAATACCACTGCCATTTGTCCCAAGGATACGAGCGCGCATGAACCAAGTGCATTTCGTTAGAGATATCAGTTGTTCCGAATTTTGATAACTGGTTTGATATACCAACAAACATAACACTGGCGGCAAAGTGTTTAGTTAGTTTGGTTGCCGCCCACGCCGAGGCATAGCCACCGTATGACCCACCGGTAATGCCGACTTTTTTCTCATTCACTAGGCCTATATTAACCAAGTGATTCTTAAGGTCGATTAAGTCATCAAATTCTTTACCTGCGTAATCATTTTGACCAAGCTTAGAGTAGTCTACTCCTTTGCCAGTGCTGCCACGGTAGTTTGGGTAAAACACGGCATAACCTTGCGCTGCAGCCAGTTGACCCGGGCGAGAATAAGCCGTTAACCAGCCATCTTTATCATGGCTTTCGGGGCCACCGTGAACTGACATAATTAAGGGGTAACGTTGGCCTTTTTGGTAATTAAGGGGATAAATTAAAATCCCACCAATTTCTACACCGTCACGAGCGGTTATCGTCAGGCTTTCTTGTTTCGCTAAATCGATATCGTTTAACCAAGTATTGGAGTGGGTTAAGCGCGTTTGTTTTTTATCTTGCAGTAAAAAAACTTCGTTTGGATGCTGGGCGGTATGCCCTTTTACTACCAGTGTTTTGTCAGCGTTAGAGATGCTTAGGTTGCTGGCGATAAAGGCACCTTTATCGACCTGTATTTTGTAATCGCTAGTACCCGGCTTGATGGTGGCTATAATTGTTTGGGTATCAATATTGGCGATAAAAAACAATTTATTGTGCTTGGTAGACCATTTGAAGTTGCTGATGTGACCATTAAAATTGGGTAACCAGTTTGCTATTTTTTCGGAGCTAACATTGGCAATGAATAAACGACCTACAGCGGGATCATGATTATCCTTTGCGCCGAGTAGCGCAACATATTTACCGTCGTATGAAAATTCTGCTGCGCCTAATTTACCTGTGGTAGCAAAAGATGTTTTAATGGCTTTTTTGGCAATATCGACAATATGCCATTGCGACTTCATGTATTTGTCGTCAATTAATGCGGTGGGCTGGGTTTTTATCAAGAGTACTTTACCCGTAGGAGAAAAGTGCACATCTGCCACGTAGCCCTTGATATCCCATGCTTTTGGGGATATTTCTTTATCAGATTGTGTCAGCTCAGTTACGTATAAAAATTGATTAGTCAGTTCTTCTTCAAAAATCTCGGCTTTAAAGCCTAAATCTTTTAACTTTTTAATGGACTTGTCTTTGGCTTTTTTAGCTAAAAGCGCAATTTTTTTATTATCCTTACTCAGTGCGTAGTGATTAATACTGGTGTTTTTTAATGCAATGGTTTGTTGGGCTTGACCACCGTTTGCCGGAATTTGATAAAGCGAAGTGAATTTTTCATCCTTCATTTTGGCTAAAAAATAAATAAGTGAGCCGTCAGCAGACCACTGAATATTTTTAACATTGACCTTACCAGTAACATAAGGACGCTCTTCGCCTTTGTTATTAACCAGATAGAGTTCACTCCAGTTTACACCGTCTTTTTCAACATAAATTTCACGAGGTACTGAGCGTGTATAGGCAATGTACTCACCACTTGGGCTGACTTGTGCCTGAGTTACAGATTGCAAAGTAGCTAAGTTTTCAGTGGTAATAACATTTCTTTTTTGTTCAGTCGCTACCGCGGAAAAAATAAGCAAGCCTACGGTGATTGCCAAGGCTTTTTTTAATTGGTTTATTTTCATTTTTATTCCTAGTGGTGAGTTCCTAGAGGTTTAGTTAAAACGTGCTTGTAAGTAATCAAATACGGCGCGAATAGCAAAGGCTTCACCGCCTATAGGTCGGCCAGATAAATGACGAACATTAAAGGCCATCACATCAAAGTGTACCCAGTCTGTTTTCTCAACAAAGCGTTGTAAATATAAGGCTGCGGTAATGGCTCCACCAAAAGGTTTAGCTGCGCAGTTAGTCATGTCGGCAATAGTGCTACTGAATAAATTATCGTAAGGGCTATATAGCGGCATGCGCCATACGGGATCACTAATTCTGCTTCCAGCTGAAGTAATACCTGCGGCAACGTCATCATTGGTTGAGAAAAATCCCGGTAATTCAGTGCCTAATGCCACGCGCATAGCACCCGTTAAGGTGGCAAAATCAATAATAAGTTCAGGTTCGTCATTTTCAGCTTCACATAAGGCATCACATAACACTAAGCGACCTTCGGCATCCGTATTATCTATTTCAACCGTTAGGCCCTTGCGGGTTGTTACTACGTCGCCCGGACGTAGTGCATTACTTGATACTGCATTTTCAACTGCTGGAATTAAGACGCGTAAATTGATCGGTAAATTATGTGCCATGATCAGTTGTGCTAGGCCAAGCACATGGGCAGATCCGCCCATGTCTTTTTTCATATTACGCATGCCAGCGGCAGGTTTGATGTCTAAACCGCCGCTATCAAAACAAACGCCTTTGCCAACTAAAGTGACCCGTGGGTTTTTACTCTCCCCCCAAGTTAAATCGATTAAACGCGGGGTATGTATGCTAGCGCGGCCAACGGCATGAATAGTTGGGTAGTTCTGTGTTAATAAATCGTCACCAACAATATGACTTACTTTGGCATTAAACTGGGCAGCTAAGTCATCGCTAGCTTGTGCTAAATGCTCAGGCATCATATCGGCAGCAGGGGTATTAATTAAATCGCGAGTCAGTGCGGTTGCTTGGGCAAATTTGATGGCACGTTCAACGATTTCGGCATTGTTAATAGCTAATGTAGCCTGTTTTTTATCCGACTTTTTACTGAGATACCGCTCGTATTGGTAAGCGCCAACTAACCAGCCGAAGCTAATGGCTTCGGTGTGCTTGGCTTCTGCTTGTAATAAATATTGGCCTTGAGGTAGCTGCTTAATTAAATCACCGCAAGCAAAGAAGTCGCTGGCGTTTTTTATGACAAATAAGGCTTGGCTCAGCTCGCCTTGATTGGATGGAATAAGCGCTAAACCTTCACCAGTAAACTGAATGTTTGACAGCCATGCTTGGCTTGTTTTGTCTTGGTTTTCAAGCCATGCTTGGTAGCTTGATTTTTCAATGATGGTTAACGGTGTGCCATTGTTTTCTGCGTTTAACAAGTTATTCATGCGCATCCTTTGTCGGGAGATTTTATCGGGGTTGTTGAGCTTTAATTGAGTGCGATTAATATCGATTGCTCCATACCCTTAATGGGTATAAAGCTGATATAGCCCTAGCATGGCATGAATGTAAGCTAAGTACAGTAAAAGCGGAAGAAATACTGTCTTCAAGAGTGTATTGCTTGATTTACAACAAGTATGCGTAGTGATAAATCACCGAGCCTTATTTTTACCTCTATGTTTACAGTAAAACGTCTTTTAAGGTGATTTTACTATCGGTATTTATTTTACTCATTTGTGCCATAAATAACTCAGCAGTAGCAATAGCGTCGTAGAGTGCGTTATGCGCATGATGTTCTGGAAGTTCAAACTGGTTGCGTAAATTGGTTAGGCGTAATTCAGAAGGATCATAAGCAATATCGCGTTTATCTAAACGACGTTTGGCTAGCACTAGTGTATCTATCATAGGGAAGTCAGGTGCCATACCATATAATTCATAACAGGCGTGAGTTAAAAATTGCTTTTCTATGCGGGCAAAATGTACCAGCATCACTTTACCCGCTAACGCTTTTAGTAACACGTCAACGACCGTTGCTAAGGCTTGTCCCTGCTCTTTTTGACTGTCGGTAATGTGGTGGATAATGACATTGCTTTCTTCAAGTTTTGCCTTGGTTTTGATAATTTGATGATAACTGCTTTTGAGTGATATTTGCTGTTGCTTGAGGCAGATAAAACCGACACTGAGTAACTTATCTTGTGTCGCATCAAGCCCTGTTGTTTCAAAATCGACAGATAAAACATCAATACTATCAATCGGCGTGTCTAGGCTAGGGAAAGGAACCGATAAAAAGTCACGTAATGCGCCAACGGGGGCCTTTTTTAATAAGCGTTTACGCTTAGCTTCAAAGCCAAGTAACCAAGCTAAAGCCGTGGAGTTTGCTACGGTACTTAGGGTCATTAGTAGCCCACTTGCCTAGCGTCTTGCAAACTTTTAATCACTTTAAAAGCATCTTTAAGGTGCTCCCGTTCTAATTTGGAAATATCTTTAGGTGATAAGTAATTGTTAGCATTTTCACCACGCATTAGTTCTTTTGCTTGGTGTTTTACCCGCAGCATGCCTAAAAACTCATAAGCATCAATTAAGTTTTCTGCAGAAGCTTTTGTTAGCGAAGGCGTTCCTGCCGCTTGTTGAATTCGCTCTATAGTGTTAATCGCACTAATTCCTTCCGCCAAGGCATAAATTCTAGCTAAGTCGACTACTGGCGCAATGCCATTATGTTTTAAATCGAGGGTGGCTTTATGTTTACCATTTTGTTTTAAAACAAAGTCACGGAAAAACCCTAATGGTGGACGTAGATTTAAGGCGTTTTTAGATAAATGAGTGATAAAAAGTGTACTTTTTTTTGTTTTCTTTAAGCACACTTTTTTGACGTCTGATAATAAAGAAGCATCACCGTAAATCGTATCGAGATCAAAAAAAACACTACTGTTTAATAAGGCTTGTGGGCTTGGTGTATCAACCCAATCAGCAAAGTATCTATGCCATTTTTTTTGTGGCTGGCGCCATTTAGGGTTGGTAGCCATAATATCACCGGGGCAGTATATAAAGCCACATTCGGCTAAGCCATCACAAACAAAGGTTGCTAGGTTTTCAAACCAAGCATCATCGTAGGGTTTCATGGTATCGCAAATAATAATGGCATTGTCTTGGTCTGAGTGAGCAAGTTGCTCCTGCCTCGCTTGAGATCCAGCGGCAAGCCATGCATAGGGCACGGGTGCGGGGCCATATTTATATTCGGCCATTTCAATTAAGCGCTTAGTGAAAGCCATCGTAATGGCGCTCACGCTTTTACCAACATGATCGGCACTGCTGCCTAATTTGGCCAAGCGTATTTGCAGTTTAGGTAACAGCTGGCTTATTTCAGATAACTCTTTAACTGTATTGGCTTTATGAATGATACTTGATAAATTAACGGCATTATGACCTTCGTTATTGATGAGATCTGTTACGGTAACCATGCCAACGAGGTTGCCGTATTGGGTGACTGGCAGGTGGTGAATATGTTTAGCTGTCATCATCATTAAAGCATCATAAGCATTATTTTTAATGTCTATGCTACACATGTCAGAGGTCATTATTTCACTAATGGCTTCACTGGTTGCTAACCCCTGGGCAACACAGCGACGACGGATATCTTTATCGGTTACAATGCCGACAGGGTTATTTTGCTCTGTTATAACTAAGCAAGAATAGCCTTGCTCTGTCATTTGCATTGCGGCTTGTTGAATTGTTTTTTTAGTGTCAATGGATGCAATAGGACTTTGATAGAAGTTACTCACCGCCGTGTTCATTAAGCTTGATGATAAAATAGCCTCTTCGTTAACTTGGGTCATTTTCATTTTTAAGCGTTGAGCTGAGTTTTGGCTGAAATAGTCTCCGATACAGGGAAATCGTTCACCTATGTTTTTTAAAACACTTGATTCCACACTGTATATTAAACAATCTTCATCAGTCTGAACCGTTAGCTGGCTTGCTGTCGTCTCTTGATTATTAGCCAAAGCATTACTTTGAGAGGTGCTGGCATCAACATGATAAAAAGCATCGCACAAGTCACCTTCACCGAGTCGGCTAACTAATTCACCGTCAGCAGAGCGACAGCTAATGGCACCTTTTCTTAATATATATAGCCTTGGTTCGTTAATGCCTTTTGGCGGGAGGGCTTCATTTTTTCTAAGATAATTAATGCTTAATTCACGTACAAGCCGAGCAAGTACCTGTTTTGGTAGGCTGTCAAAAGGTGGGATACTGTGAATAAAGGCACTAATTTCTGAAAGTTCGGTATCCATGAGCTACCTTATATTTTAAAAATTCAATATTGAGTGATTCTGTCAATTTAGAATTTTGTGGTCTTTTAGACAAGCATTATTAGGTAAACCTAGACTAAAGTGTGAGGCTATTGTTGCAAAAAAGGTATGTAACAGTTAACGATATGTTGGCTACCTCATACTAATCGGCTTCGGTATTTTTCCTCAACCTGTGTATTTAATCTCGCCGTAATCTTCCCCATCAAAATCCCCTTAGTTCGTGGAGTGCGTATCAAGAAAAGTATTCCTGAATATAGATAAATAGAATAATTACTCAGGTTTATCATGTAGCTAGGTTTTTTTGTGATCTAGACTAAAGGCTAATATCCCCTTAAAAAAAAGCTTGTTAGTGTGTGGCTAGTCAAAGTTGAATAGGATTTTTGTCACTGTTCGCTCATCACACTAAATCTTGACGCGCAGCCCGATTCATCATTTTACTAGAATACTTATTACTACTCATTTTTTAACAAAGGCGTAATGAAAGCGAAGTGTAAATAATCGCTAAAACGCTATGTCGCTAGGAGACAATTGTGGAAAATAAAGCAACTTATTGGCAAGAAAATCTGCGTTTGATTTTTATCTGCCTTGTAATCTGGTTTACAGTTTCATTTGGCTTAGGTCTACTGCTAGTAGACCAGTTAAATGAATTTCGTCTAGGTGGGTACAAACTTGGTTTTTGGTTTGCACAGCAAGGTTCAATTTATTCATTTTTAGGTTTGATCTTTTGGTACGGAGCCAAAATGAATCAGCTTGATAAAAAATACCAAGCGGAGGATTAAAAGATGGAAGAATTAAAACTGTATACTTACATCGCCGTATTTGGCACTTTTGGCTTATATCTTGGTATCGCATGGTGGGCTCGTGCGGGTTCAACCAGTGATTTTTATGTTGCGGGTGGTGGTATTACCCCCTTTCAAAATGGCATGGCGATTGGCGCCGATTGGATGTCGGCAGCGTCATTCATTTCAATGGCAGGTTTAATAGCTTTCTTAGGTTACGGCGGCTCAGTTTTCTTAATGGGTTGGACAGGTGGTTTTGTATTGTTGGCGATGCTGCTTGCACCGTACATGCGTAAGCACGGTAAATTTACCGTGCCTGAATTCATTTTCGATAGATATTATTCTAAAACGGCTCGTGTTGTTGCGGTAATTTGTTTAATTATCGCATCATTGACTTATATTATCGGTCAAATGAAAGGCGTTGGTGTGGCTTTCTCTCGTTTCCTTGAAGTTGAATATGACAATGGTCTATACATTGGTATGTTTGTTGTTTGGGTCTATGCCGTATTAGGTGGTATGAAAGGTATTACTTACACGCAAATTGCGCAATATGTGGTCATGATTTTTGCTTACACTATTCCAGCGGTATTTATTTCATTACAACTCACGGGTAACCCCATTCCACAACTTGGTTTAGGTAGTACACTAGCCGATGGTAGTGGCATGTACTTACTTGATAAGTTAGATATGGTGGTGACTGATTTAGGCTTTAAAGAATACACTACCGATAATTTAGGTGGCACAGTGAATATGTTCGCTTATACCATGTCATTAATGATTGGTACTGCCGGTCTTCCTCATGTCATTATGCGCTTTTTCACGGTTCCTTCAGTACAAGCAGCTCGTTCTTCAGCGGGTTATGCCTTAGTTTGTATCGCCATACTTTATACTGTTGCTCCAGCAGTGGGCGCTATGGCTCGTCTTAACTTGATGCATACCATTGAACCTGTTGCAGGTGAGAACCTAGTTTATGATGAACGTCCACAATGGTTTAAAGATTGGGAAAAAACAGGTTTATTAAAGTTTGAAGACAAAAATGGTGACGGTAAAATTCAATACACGGCAGATCCTGCCACCAATGAAATGGTGAAAGTTGACCAAGATATTATGGTACTTGCTAACCCAGCTATCGCTAACTTGCCTAACTGGGTTATTGCGCTGGTTGCCGCGGGTGGCTTAGCCGCAGCACTATCAACTGCAGCAGGGTTGTTGTTGGCCATATCTTCCTCAATTTCACATGATTTAATGAAGGGGATATTAACCCCTGATATGTCAGAGAAGAACGAGCTATTGGCAGGAAGAGTGGTGATGACTATTGCAATCATAGTCTCGGGGTACTTAGGGCTCAATCCGCCTGGATTTGCCGCAGGGACGGTGGCGCTAGCCTTTGGTTTAGCGGCATCAAGTATCTTCCCAGCGTTAATGATGGGGATATTCTCTAAGAAAATGAGTGGTACCGCCGCCATTGCTGGTATGTGTTCAGGTATCGGTATAACTATGCTATATGTGTTCCAACACAAAGGTATTATGTTTATCCCCGGCACCTCGTTCCTCGGTGGTATGGAGCCTAACTGGTTCTTCGGTATTTCGCCCAATGCGTTTGGTGCGGTAGGTGCGGTAGTTAACTTTGTCGTTGCTTTCGTATTACTTCAGTTTACGGGGCCAGCGCCTGCGCATATTCAGGAGATGGTAGAAAATATGCGTACCCCAGGCAATGTTAGTGCTGCACACGCTCACTAGAAAAGCGGAGGTGTGATAACGTTATTTTCAATAACACTTAAGGTAAAAGTAAAAGGCTAGACGACTCACTTTAAAGTCGCCTAGCCTTTCTTTTTCTAGGACAATTTGTTCTAATGAAATTATATCAATATTTCTTAGGGGCTGTTGATCTTTCGAGATTGTTTTTGCAGCGAATTGTTGGGTATTTATACAAGGCAGAGCCTTTGTAATGTGGTTATTCCACATAAAAATGTCCAACAAACGCTGTCCGAAAGATTCGGCTAAAAGCGCTTTTTTCATTGTTGAGTCGTGTTTGTGTAGAATGACTAGGCTGCAAGCGACTCGCCGCGAATAAAACGCTTTTAGCTCGAACAAAATTTAACCATGAAAGATCAACAACCCCTAATATAATTTAATACTAAAAAGATAATTCTATGAATAAACACTTAAAAATAGCTTTTATAGTTGCGCCAATCCTTGTTATCGTCGGCTTTATTGCCACTGATTATTATGAAGAAAATGAAGCCTCTGAAGTAAAGATAATACTTCTCGCTCCTTATGGTCATTGTGATATTACCAATAAAAATTGTGTCCTG